>JAFARV010000870.1 GCA_019245255.1 Acidobacteriaceae bacterium
GATAAGAACGTCTCGAACGAGGGCTTGTCAACTGACTCAGAGGCTGGGCTCTTAAAGCCAGGATCCAGGTAATCGTCGAAAAAACTGCCGAAATCGATCTCTTCAAAGGGGTCGGTTTCTGTCTTAACCGGCGGCTCTTCGGGAACCGCTGCCGCAGATGGCTGCTCGACTGTGTCGGAGGGAGAAAAGTCTCCGTCCTGAGTGTCGAAACTCTGAAGCGCCTCGGCGGGGTCGACGCTCTGCAAAATCGCCTGATCAGCGGGGTCCGATTGGCGTTCCCGCTCGATCAGCGATTGAACTTCCTCAGGCGTGAGCTCTTCGCCCATGTCCCCTGCTTCTTCGAGCACAGGGTTTTCAGCGATCTCGTTAATAATCATGTCCTTCAGTTCCAGGCGATTTAACTGAAGAACCGTGACCATCTGCACGAGGCCAGGCGTGAGTATCTGCTTCTGCTGGACGCCGAGATGCAGCCTCTGAGAGAGCGTACTCATCGGCTTAAGTTTATCACCGGAAACAGGTACTGCTACCCGCGAAGATGGTTAGGATTTTGCTGACTTGAGACAGAAAACTCCGTCGCGCGCATGGGGCAGAGTGGCAAACTACCCTACAAGCGCGGGCGGGAAATAGAAATTCTCTCCGAGATAGATCCGCCTTACTTCCGGATCGTTTCCGAGTGATTCGGGGGAACCGGCGCGGAATATTCGGCCGGCGCTGATGATGTAGGCGCGATCCGTGACGGCGAGCGTCTCGCGTACGTTGTGATCTGTAACGAGGATTCCGATGCCTTTTTTCTTTAAGTCGCCGATAATGCGCTGCAATTCGAGCACCTGAATCGGATCAATACCGGAGAACGGCTCATCGAGCAGAATGAAATCCGGCTGCAGAACAAGAGAACGCGCGATTTCGCAGCGACGCCGCTCGCCGCCCGAAAGCATATATCCTTTGCTGTTCCGCACGGTTTCGAGCCCGAGATCGGCGATGAGGCTGTTCATACGCTCCCGGCGTTCCCGGCCGCTCAATGGAAGCGTTTGAAGGATTGCCATCAGGTTGTCTTCGACGCTCAACTTCCGGAAGACGGATGCCTCTTGCGGTAGATAGCTGACACCGCGGCGCGCTCGCTGAAACATAGGAAGACGCGTGACGGGCTCTCCATCGAGCAGAACGTCGCCCGACTCAGGGCTGATCAGGCCAACAATGATGTAGAAGGAGGTGGTCTTCCCTGCTCCGTTAGGACCGAGCAGACCGACAACCTCGCCCTGGTTCACGCGGACGGTGACGTTGTCGACGACCTTCCGGCCGCTGTACGACTTTGAAATCTCAACTGTTTGGAGTGTTCTGTGTCCGTTCGTGGCTGTCACGTGCTCGAAGTTTCCAGGTAGGGCTATGTCCTATGATACGCGTACATGACGCGGGGTCCGTGGCGAGCAGACATTCTGAGCCGCAAACGTTTGCTTTTTGCTATGGTTATCGGGCTCGCGTGTCTGCGATGCGCGCACGTACACCTGCTTTGGTCCGATGAAGACTACCATCTGGCGGCGGCGATTCAGATTGTAAACGGCAGGTTGCCCTATCGCGATTTCTGGTATGACAAACCCCCGCTTGATGCAATTTACTACCTCTTAATAGGCGGCTACAGCGGCTGGCCGCTGCGAGTGCTCGACAGCCTGTACGTTGGTGCCGCGTCGTGGCTTGCTTATCGCATAGCGCGCGAGCGCTGGACGGAAAGCGAGGGCTGGCTCGCGGCGCTTTTGCTTGCGTTCTTTCTCACTTTTTACCTCCCGGCGGCTGTGATCCCGTTTGCTGCGGACGCGCTCCTGATCGTGCCCCATCTTGCGGCAGTGCTGTGCGCTCAACGGCGCTCGCTGCTTTGGGCCGGCGTGTGGGCCGGGGTTGGATTTCTGATAAACACGAAGAGCATTTTTGTGCTGGCGACCTGTGTTGTGTGGGTATTTCCGAGCATGCTTCTGGTTTTTGGCGGATTCGCAGCGCCATTACTGATCGCCGCTGCTGTTGGGGGCGCAACCGGCATGTGGGGCGGCTACATGGAGCAGGTTTGGCGGTGGGGACTGATGTATGCGGGAAGTTCGCCGGGAGCGAATGCAGTTCTGCGCATCGCGGACTGGGCCGGATTTCATGCCTCGATCGTTGCGGGCGCGCTAATTGGGCTCCGTGGCGAACGAGGCCGAGATCGATGGCGTTTGCTGGCCTGGATCGCGCTGTCGTTTCTCTCAGTTTGCGTTGGAGATCGGTTCGTGCCGCGGTATTTTCTGCAACTACTGCCGCCGATGATTGTCGTGGGTTCGCGAGGACTGGCCGTCGCTGTGCGCAGATACGGGCGAAAGGGGGAAGTCGCCGCTGCTGTGCTCTTATTGGTTCCCTTGGTTCGGTTCGGGCCGCGCTACTTGACGCTTACGGCTGACGATCTCAAGAGCCAAGAGCCGCGCTGGACAGATGCGGCTATGGATGAAGATGCGCGACGGGTCGCAAACGTCGTGCGCGTGATGGCTCGGCCCGGCGATTCACTTTTCGTTTGGGGCTACCGTCCGGATGTGTACGTATACGCGCGCATGATCCCCGACGGGAAATTCTGGGATTCGCAGCCACTCACGGGAGTGCCTGCGGATCGGCACCTCAGCAGTAGCGAGCCTGTGTTCGCCGCGGGCGCGGCACAGAATCGCCTGGCACTCGCACACTCCCACCCGACCTTTGTTGTGGATGGCTTGGGACTGCTGAATCCAAGGCTGGCGGCAGAACGCTACCCGGAATTGCGGTCGTGGCTGGGTGGCTATGATCTGATCGGACGTACCGGTATGAGCCTGATTTATTGCAGGCGCTAGGCCTACTTCTTCTTCATGCGAGTAAAGGCCAGATTCTTATCTGCGCCCTCGACGATCAGCCGGTCGTCATCGCTGAAGTATGTCAGTTGGCGTCCCTTGCTCAGTCCGCGATAGCTGTCGACGAGTTGCGGGCTGCCGCCGTTCAGCACGACCTTATCGTCTTTGGTGTAGTACTCGCAATGCTCGGAGCTGCCCGTCCGGGTATGACCGGGAGCCACGATGTCGACGATTGCGACGTTACCATCTGCGAATGCGTGATCGAGAGATGAATCGGCTTTGTCGCCCTGCGCGTTCAGGAAGGCCTCGAGCTGCTTTGATGTGACCGTCATTTTGTTGCGGACGAGCTTGACGGGTCCGGCATAGTTTGCGACGCGCGTATCGTCGCTGTAGGAGAGTTCAGGCGCGTAGACAGCCGTGAAAATCGGTGCGGAGCCCGTATTTTGCGCTTTGTTATCGACCAACTCGCTGACCACATCGCCGACCGCATGCAGAGTTTGGGCGTCGCGATCGATGTCAATGCGATTCGCGGAAATCCTGTTACCTCCTTGCCAGATGACCGCGTGGCCCGTGTAGGTGAACTGCGTGTTGTTGCCCCGGCTCTCCATGCTGTCGGCGCGTGCTTCCATGACTTTGGTGTCGTCCAGCACCGAAGTCCCGGGCTTCTGGTTTTTGTCCGGAGCGTGCGTGGAGGCAACGTGGCCGGTCGCATCCATATCGCCGGTCGACTGATTCATCACGATCGTGTCGGCTAAAGCCGTCCCGTTTTCGTCCGACATGCGAGCATGCCCGAGCAGCGTCATGCGGTTGGCGCCCTGATCAAACAGCGCCTTTTCGGAGCTCGCCTTGCGGCCGCCCTGCTGATAGCGGAAATGTCCGGTCTGGTCGATGGTCGCGACGTTGTTACTGTTCGGCACGAAGGTGGCGATCATCTGATCGCTCCAGGTGTGGGACGGTGCGGTGGTGTCGGGAGACCCCTGGCTGGGTGGCCGCTCCGTCTGGGTTGCGACGTTCCAGGCCAAGAGGCGGTCGATGTAGCTGCCGTCGCCGTAAAGGATCTGCAGCCGCGAAGAGGTCAACGTGCGATGCGACTGATCGGGTCGGTTGGGCTTGAATTCGAGCTCCGCCGCGCCTGGAGCATCGATGGTCTGAACTTCTTTTCCGCCGGGCCGCATCTGGAGCACGATGGTTTCGCTGCGGAGGGTTCGGGATTCGGGCATCTGGACACCCGGCTGCGGGAGGGGGTCGGACTGCGCGACAGCATGGCCCGCGGCTGTTACCAAACGAAGATCGCTCTCGTTTTCGAGAATTCCGTTATTTTCTTTGGTTTGGACGTCAAATTTCAGGTCTGCGCGGTTGCCGGTAAGGGTAGTTCGCGAGCTTGGAGACGTCGAAATCACCTTCGCATTGCCCTCGCCGAGGATGCTAATCAGCGCGCCGTTGTCATCGAAGAGAGCGGTCATTTTGTCCGCCGAATAGCCAGTTGTCTTGTCCTCCCGGATGTCGGTACCGGCGGCGTGGTCGGAATCGATCTGGTGCAGGTAACCGTCCTGTAGCGTGACGACGGAGTTCGCGGCCTGAATCGCAGTGGTCTGCCGCTGCATTTTGGACCACGGCGAGAGGTAGACCTTCTGCTCGTTCTCGCGATAGAGCAACTCGCCGGATTCGATGTGCATTTTGTTTGCGACCGGACCGCGGCCGATCCAGTCGAGAGCCACGGCACACTTGAGGTGCAGTTCCTTGGTATTCGGATCGTAGGAGACTCCGGTTGCAGATCCGTCGCCCTGCGAGAACTTGAAAGAAGCAGGCTGATCGCTGTCGGCCTTTCCCGATTGGGTGTTGTAGGTCACGCCGGAGGTTTGCACTTGCACCCGGCCGGCAATGTCGGCCGGTTTCTCCGCGTCCTTTTCTGCGGGAACGTTCATGACGATTAAAACCGGGCCGCTCGAGCGCATGGTGTGGCTCTTTTCATCGAATAGAGCCGCTGCCGAACGGACGTAGGTGTATTGATCTGCAGCTTTGTTGTAAAGGCGAAGCGCGACGTCGCGCAATTCCGAAACCGATGGGTCTTTTGTCGCTTCAAATGACGCCGCTGTCACTCGGACGATGGGCTTGTTTGTTTGCGGGTCGTCCTTACCGTATTTCCAGCCGCTGTGGGCTAGAGCTTCGTATCTGGTCTGGATCTCTGCAGCCGAAGCCGTGAACCGGCCTTTGCCGTTCGAAACGCGGCTCTTGAGCGTGTATGCGACGACGAAGGTGAGAAGAGCGGCGGCGACAAGGAGTAAAACAGACATTCGCCGCATAAATAACGCTGAAAGCCTAAAGTTCAGCATAGCAAGATGGGGCGGGCGGGATGATGCACGCTCAGGGCGAAGGAAATGTGAGTGTATCACTATCATAGCGATATTGGCTTGTCAGCGAAGTGATTTACTTTCAGCAGCTTACAATTCCCTCTTGTCACTCTCTAGACAAGTGTGCTAAAACAGCGAGTGGGCTAGCGAAGGCAGCTCAGCTCAACAAAATCCAAACTCAGTTTTACAGGTAAGCACTGGAGGTTTTCAGGTATGGACATTCGGCCGCTGCACGACCGCGTTGTGGTCAAACGGATCGAAGAAGGCGAGACCATGCAAGGCGGTCTTTATATTCCGGACTCAGCAAAAGAGAAACCGCAACAGGGCGAAGTGTTCGCCGTTGGGAACGGCAAGCGCACCGAAGAGGGGAAGACTCTGCCACTGGACGTAAAAGTCGGCGATCGCATCCTTTTCGGCAAGTACTCGGGCAACGACATCAAGCTGGATGGCAACGAGTACCTGATCATGCGGGAAGACGAGATTCTGGGCGTGATCAGCAGTGGTGCGTCCAACGGCACTTCAGCCAAGAAGTAAATAGAGGAGGCATCTGAAATATGGCAGCAAAACAGATTGTATATAGCGAAAATTCACGTCAGGCGATTCTGCGCGGCGTTAATCAGCTCGCGGACGCAGTCAAGGTGACGCTTGGTCCGAAGGGCCGGAATGTGGTGCTCGAGAAGAAATTCGGCGGGCCGACGATTACTAAGGACGGCGTCACTGTCGCCAAGGAGATCGAACTCAGGGATCCGCTAGAAAATATGGGCGCGCAGATGGTGCGCGAGGTTGCATCGAAGACCTCCGACATCGCCGGCGACGGCACGACCACGGCGACGATTCTTGCCCAGGCGATCTTCCGCGAGGGCGTTAAGAGCGTTGCCGCGGGTGCGAACCCGATGGCACTGAAGCGCGGTATTGAGAAGGCGGTTGAGGCGATTGTCGAAGAGGTGAAGAAGTTCTCCAAGCCGGTTTCCGGTGAGGCGATCGCTCAGGTTGGAACCATTTCGGCGAACGGCGATTCGACCATCGGCAACATCATTGCCGAAGCGATGAAGAAAGTCGGCAAGGACGGCGTGATCACGGTTGAAGAAGCAAAGACCATGAACACCGAACTACAGACGGTTGACGGTATGCAGTTTGACCGCGGCTATCTGTCGCCCTATTTCATCACCGATCCGGACCGTATGGAAGCGGTTCTCGAGGATCCTTACATCCTGATCCACGAGAAGAAGATCAGCAACATGAAGGATCTTCTGCCGCTGCTCGAGCAGATCGCGCGTGCTGGCCGCCCGCTGCTGATTATCGCGGAAGAGGTGGAAGGCGAAGCGCTGGCGACGCTGGTTGTCAACAAGCTGCGCGGGACTCTGAACGCCTGCTCAGTGAAGGCTCCCGGCTTCGGGGATCGGCGTAAAGCCATGCTGGAGGACATCGGGATCCTCACCGGCGGCAAGGCCATTATGGAAGAAACCGGCATCAAGCTGGAAGGCGTTCGTCTCGAAGATCTCGGCCGTGCCAAGCGCGTGACCATCGACAAGGACAACACGACCATCGTCGACGGCGCGGGGCAGCAGAAGAACATAGAAGGCCGCATCAAGCAGCTGCGCGCCCAGATCGATGAGACCACATCGGACTACGATCGCGAGAAGCTGCAGGAGCGGCTGGCGAAGCTCGCGGGCGGAGTTGCGGTGATCAAAGTCGGCGCCGCGACCGAGACCGAGATGAAGGAAAAGAAGGCGCGCGTTGAGGACGCTCTGCACGCGACTCGCGCAGCTGTCGAGGAAGGCATTGTCCCCGGCGGTGGCGTCGTTCTGCTGCGCTCGGCCAAGGTGCTGGCAAATCAGAAGGCTGAGGGTGACGAGCAGATCGGTGTGGAGATTATCCGCCGCGCGTGCGAAGAGCCGGTCCGGCAGATCGCCGGGAACGCGGGCTTTGAAGGCGCGATCGTGATCGAGAAGGTCCGGGCGAATGACAACAACAACTTCGGCTTCAACGCCGCGACT
>JAFARV010000878.1 GCA_019245255.1 Acidobacteriaceae bacterium
CCGCCAACGCGAGGTTGTGGAATCCGAAGATGCGGGTCAGAGCGGCGACCATGCGCCCCGACTCATGGCGGAAAAGATGCTCCGCGAACTCCATCACAGGTTCATTATTCGCACGGGGCGGACTTCCACGGAACCGCCAACTTCCAGGATCGGGCACCCCTTCGAAAGCTCCACCGCGCGCGCGAGGTCATTGGTCTCGACAACGATGAATCCGGCAACGACATCCTTGGCTTCCGCAAAGGGGCCGTCCTTGACGGTTTTCTGTTGACCGTTGACGACTTTTCCGGTGTCTTCCAGTGGATGTCCGGGGTTCTTCAGGTGACCTCTCGACCCGAGGTCCTGAAACCAGGCAACCCACTTCTCCAGGTGTTTCTGCCGCTGTTCGGGCGAAGAGGGTATTTGCCGGCCGCGAAACAGATATGTAAATTCGCTCATTGGTGCTCCTTTTGGCTGTTGAGTGACTGCTTGCTTGTGGTTGAGTTCTTCATAAGTTGATTCCTAAAAGTGGGTTGCGGATCAATCCATAGCGGCTCCGGCGGTTGCGTTCACCACCGTTGCCGTCATCATCCGTGCCCGGTCGGAAGCAATCAGCACGGCAGCATTCGCGGTATCCTGGACCGTCGCGGGTACCTTCAGAAAATTGGACATCGCGATCTGCGCCATGGCCTGGTCCTTGGCGATACTGAACTTTCGGGCGATCGCGTCCATGCTGTCCTGAATCGTTCGGCTGTCGATGTTTGCGAGGGTTCGAAGGCACACAACCCGGACACCGAATGGGCTGACTTCGAAAGCCAGGTTTTCAGTGAGATTCTCGATCGCGCCAAATGCCGCGCCAATGGCGGTCGCGCCTGGAACGTGCCCTCGCGCAGGGCTGCCGGTGACAAAAATGATCACGCCGGATTTCTGCTTGACCATGTGACGGGCCGCCGCGCGAGCGGTTATGAAGCGCGCCTTCACGATCGTCGTGAGCGGCACCATGAATTCTTCGACCGGCAACTCCACAGCGATTTTTCCGTTCCCGTACTCTTTCGCAAGTGGGCCGGTAGCATCGACGACGATATCGATCTTCCCCGTCTGTTTTACGATGCTGTCGAGATAACCGCTGACAGAGGCATCATCGAGAACGTCGACCATCGCAGTCTGTGCTGCGCCGCCGTTCGCGTTGATTTGCTCGGCAACTGCCTCGAGCCCGGACTTCGTTCGACCCACCAGGAAAACCCGCGCGCCTTCGGCTGCAAACTCCCTTGCGATTGCGCTACCGATAGAACCGCTAGCTCCGAACACGAGCGCGCACTTGTGTTCAAGAATACGTGCTCCGCTCCGGGATGCCGGGCTAAGTGGCTGCTTTTCAAGGGATGCGTTCATGTGTGACATCGTTTTATCTCCTCTCGTTTTGGCCTTTCAACCTTCCAACGCTTGAGGCGCCGGGCAGCGGACATCTTTTTTGGGCTCAACGTTTGTTTGGGGTTCGGCGACCGATTCGGCCGATGAGGTGGTCAGAGAACTGGAACTCGCCGGCGATCGTGAGGGTTATCTGGACTGGAGGTAAAGAGCAACGGCATGCGCTTGATCGGAATCCAAGTCGCGTGTCACCATAGTCATCTCGGGCGCGTGCGTGCGATCGCCCTTGCGAAACTTCGCCAGCTGCATTTCTATGTATTCTGCGTTCTGCGCGGCAAGGCGCGGCGCCTCTCTTTGTCCTTCAGCATTCGGTCCGTGACAGGTCATGCACGGGACAATTTTCTGCGCCGGCACACCTACCTTAAACAGCTTCTCTCCCTGCTGAATCGCGAGTCCATGCGAATGGCGGGCAGACACTGGCGTTTGTCTCGCATACCACAGCAGAGCTTCCTGGAGTAGCTCCCGCTTGGCCGCGTGAGCGACTCCTTCCATATTGATCTGCTCGTTCCGCGTGAGGTTCGTTTTATCCTTTCTCCCATCGATTGCTTTCATTGCATCTGCGTATAACTCATCGACGGGGGGCGACGGAGGGTCCGTAAAGGCCATAAGTTTCTTGCCGGTATAAGTTGCGTCGAGACCTGCTAGCTTTGGGATGTAAGGTAGTTGCGCATTGCCATCGATGCCGTGACATCCCGAACAATAGGCAGTTACTATGTGCGGCGCGTTCCACTGCTTTTGCCCGTAGCTGCTGGTGACGGCAGTCGCGAGCGCGAGCGCGGCAATCGCTGATTTCACAAGTAAATTTCTGGTGTCCACTGTTCGCCTCATACGTCAAAAAGCGAAAAAGATACTGATCCAAAGCGTATTGTTATCGCTTGGTTTCCGGCCGAGTCCATCGACATTACTCGTAAGCCCGTTGAATTTTGTAAAGCCCGCATACTGCACGATCGCGATCACGTTTTGAGTGAGTGTCCGGTCTATTTCGAGCTTATAGCCCGTTGTATTCGGCTTTTGCGAGAGCAGATTCCCATTCTGATCGGTAATCCCATATAATGCCGCGTCATTACTGCCGTTGCTCAAAAAGTAACCCCCTGTAAAGGTCCAGGAATCGTTAATTGCTACGGAGGCGCTGGTGTTCAGTGTCTTGAAATTGCCCTTCGGGACTGAAACGTTGCCCAATGGGTAACTTCCATCCCAGGATTGCCGTTCATAAATATAGGCCGCTCGCACCGTCAGCTTGCGCGTGTCGGCGAGATATTGATACTGGGTATCAAATCCGTTGTCCATGAAGGTATCCGTGGGCCCACTAGGAGACGCACTATTGGGATACACATCAGAAGCCATCCCAAACGTTCCCACCATCCAAACGTTGGCTCCGCTGTCCTTCGTCCAAAACGCTCGCCAATAAGGATTCCAACCTGCCAAATATGTGGCGCTGGCGAACGAGGTGCCCCCGTTCATAAAGCGGAAGAAGTTGTTACCAACGCGATACATCGACACTTCCGCGTAAAATTCGCGATCAAATAGGCCATAGAGCCCAATGCTTCCTGTTTGCTGTGCCAGGCTCGCAATCATGGGCCCTGCCGGCGCGCCAACTGCCTGCGGTGAGCTATAGAATGGATATCCCCAGCTTGGAACCGTGTTCCACACATCCTGGAGCGACGGATCGTTATTGGTATCGAGGCCAAGGAGCAGTTCATGATTGCCAGGGTGACAGAAGTGAGTGGCTCGGATATCGGTCGGGCCTGAGGCTCCCTTCCAACCGGGGAAAGTGTTGCTGATGCCGTATTCGGCAAATACGCCTGCCCAATCGGTTAATTTAGTGCCCAATTCCGCGCTGAATCCATACGCCTCCGGCGTTCCGTTCTGCGTAACAACAGGATTTCCTTGTGCATCGTTTGGTTGAGCCGCCCAAGTAATCCCGGCTTGGCCAAGAATACCCACAGGCACGAAGTTCAGTCCTTCCGCATCGAATGGCGACTTGCCCGCTGTGTATCCCGCCAGTTTGAAAAACCGGCCCCACGGTGTAAGTTGCGGCCAATTGCCGCCCACATGGCAAGCGGAGCATTTTTGCTCCGTCTGACGAGCAAAGGATGGTAGCGCCGAGGCCCGCGGTGATATACAGAACGCATTCAACACTGCAAGAAGGACCGTGGTCGAATGTCGCAGCTTAGAGAGTTTCGATCGAACCCCGTGTGAGCGAAATGGATTGGGCATAGCATCCGTGCAAGCACTCCTTGCATCGCGGGTTCCTTTTTAGAAGAGATCAGAGTCAGCAACTTAGGCGGGCATATTGCGTCATTCGACCCACGGGACCCGGGCGAATGGCCCTATGTGCGCGAAGCGGCGTGATCCAGCCTATCCGAGCAGCGGTACTTCGGGCTTGATTTATTTCGAAACGTTCCCGCTCAAGAACCAGGAAGTGTTTAGATGCCGGTTCGGACGAGTTCCGCCAGATGCGCCGCTACGCTGTTCGGGGCCTCCATAGCGCCCACCTCGAAGTAGGAATCGCCGGCAAAGATGCGCACCATTTCAGCCACAGTTGCTTTGTAGCTTTTTAGCCGCGTGTAGATAGTTTCCGCAACGTCGTCATCGCGGTGCCCCAATTTGGCTCCATCGTGAGAGCAAGTGCAGGTTATAACGTCCGGATCGCCATCCACGGAAATGGTCTCGCCGCATGTTGGGCATTCCAGCCTGTGTGTCAGTCTTCGAACGACCTCGGCATCGGGTACCGTGAGGTGAAAGATGATCGGCCGCGGCATGCCGAGATCCTTCAAAAAAGATTTCAGATATTCTGCCTGCGAAACCGAACGCGGAAAGCCGTCCAAGATGAATCCGTTTGCACAGTCCGGGCGCTTGAGACGAGCGCCCAGAAGATGATTCATCAACTCGTCGGAAATCAACTGGCCCGCCTGCATGGTCCGCTGGATCGTTTTATCGAAGGCACATCCGGTGCCGTGACGCAGCATTTCCCCAGTGGAGATCGCCGGGATGCCGAATTTGCCGGCCAGGAGACGGGCTTGGGTGCCTTTGCCGGAGCCCGGGGGCCCGAACAGAATGATCGGCAGCCCCCGGGGGCGATGCTTCCGCGAAGAAGCTCTCAGTTGCTTGCGTTCAAGTTGGGCTGCAATGAGCTGCGTATGCATCGTTTGGCTCCTTGACTCGAAATCTGCAGAACTCGGTGTCCCGATCTGACTTCCCAGAAACGAAATTGCCCGCCATACGCGCTTCCGCTGCAAATCGAAGGCAGGTGACGCAGCTCATTGCTTCCCACTGCATTGCCGCATCCAGGTTCTGTTTCGTCCCCGCGTTCACACCGCACTACAGGCATTCCGCGGGCCAGAAGGAAACATGATTTGCTTCGCGTATATACGAGCGGAATCGCAATCACGTCTTGCGCCACCCTGCACAGTCATGCGCCAAAACACTCATGAAGCGGCAGAGAGTGAAGTGAAGTTGCGGCTTCCGATAGCTTATGAAGTGTCTCAGGTTGGGCTGCCACGTGCAGCAGTTTTCGATGGAAGGAGACACTCTATGATCACACTGGTCGAATCGTGGTTCGCAATATTGATGGTGCTGATTGTGGTTGCACTGTACAGGAAGTGGTTGGCGCGTACGGAGGATGACACGGTCCACTTATCCGATTTAGAAGATAAGGTGTTGCAGCACCAGCAGACACTGGCCAAGCAACTCGCGCGAGTTGATCTGACCGGGAAAGTCATCACGATAGCGTTCGTGCTTTATACAGTTACAGTGATCGGCCGGATCATCTATCTCGGTTGGATGGACAGCTTGCAAGTGAAGTAGTATGTTCGTGCGTTCGTAAGGAAAGGCGAAGTATATGCGCAAGGATCCAGGTGCAAAAATTGTGGTTATCGCCGCAGCATCCGTGCTGCTGACTGGAGTAGCGCTATGGAGCTGCCGCAACATGATTCGCACGGCCTGGAAGAGTGCCGGCGATGTGCGCGATAGTCGCTGGTTGCGGCAGCATCCCATTGACTATGCTTGACACGGCGTAGCGGTTGTGTCCCCTCCTCCCCTTTACCGGCGGTCGAGAGTTTGCCCGATCGGCGCGGACCGCCGCGATGCAGCCCGCAGCCCGAGGCAGCTAACTGGCTTTCTTATTCCTCGGCTCGCAACGTGCGCGGCTGTTCGAGCACAGAGAGCCATTCCCCCGGCGGCCACGGCGAGGAGAATGGCCCATAACTCAGTGGAAGTAAATTCCACCGTTCACATTGATAGTCTCGCCGGTGATGTAGTCCGCATCTGCCGCCAGGAACGCCGCTGCTTTCGCAATCTCCTCCGGAGTCGCAAAACGCCCCATGGGAATTTTGCTCTTGATCTGGTCTTGGATTTCGGGCGAGACCTTGCTGAACATATCGGTAGCTGTAAATCCAGGAGCCACACAGTTCGCCGTCACGTTGTATTTGGCCAGCTCGAGTGCAATGACCTTAGTGAACGCCATCATGCCGCCCTTGCTGGCTGCATAGTTGGCCTGTCCAATGATCCCGCCCTCCGCGCTGAAGGAACTGATGTTGATAATGCGCCCGTATTTCTGTTCTATCATCTTCGGGATGGCAGCGCTGGTTGTGTAGAACGTGCCATCCAGGTTCACCTTCATTACTTCGTGCCACTCCTCGTCCGTCAGCTTGCGAATGGAGTGATCGCGTGTGATACCCGCGTTATTGACCAGAATGTCAATGTGTCCCCATTCTTCCAGCACGCGCCGGACGATCTCGCGAGCTTCATACGGCTCGCCGATATGTCCCTGTACCAGCAGATAGCGCCGGCCGAGACCGGCTATTTGTTGGCCCAGCTCCTCTGCATCTGTCTGCGAAGTGCGATAGTTAATTGCGATGTCTGCGCCCCGCCGCGCTAGCTCTAATGCAATGGCATGTCCAATTCCGCGAGATGCCCCTGTGACCAGGGCCACTTTCCCGAGGAGGGTACAAGCGCCATTCGCATTTCCATTGTTTACTGTTTCAAAAGTAGCTTCTTTGCTCATGTGAGCCTCCTCTCATTGGATTCGTTCAAAAATCGCCGCCATGCCTTGTCCTCCGCCGATGCAGAGAGAAATCAGCGCATACCGTCCACCTATGCGGTGCAATTCATAGAGTGCCTTCACGGTGATCAGAGCGCCCGTCGCTCCGATCGGATGTCCGAGCGCCACTGCGCCGCCGTTCGGATTGGTCTTGTCAAGCGGCAGGTTAAGTTCTTTGATAACTGCGAGCGCCTGGGCGGCGAAGGCCTCGTTAAGCTCGATCACGTCCATATCATCGAGACTCAAGCCTGTCTTCTTAAAGATGGCGCGAACCGCCGGAACAGGCCCGATCCCCATAAACTTGGGGTCTACGCCTGCATGCGTGTACGCAACCAGACGGGCCATAGGCCGCAGTGAAAGCCGATCTGCATGCTCCGCGCTTGTGAGCACGAGCGCCGCCGCCGCGTCGTTGATGCCCGATGCATTTCCGGGTGTCACAGTGCCCGTTTTTCCAAAGGCCGGCTTCAGCTTCGCCATTCCTTCAAGCGATGCATCGCCGCGCGCATGTTCATCGGTAGTAAATTTCACAACGCCTTCCTTCGATTTGAGTTCGACAGGAACAATTTGCTCGGCAAATTTGCAGCTCTTCATTGCCGCAATCGCCCGGCGATGACTCTCGACTGCAAATGCGTCCTGCGCTTCGCGGCTGACGCCATATTTCTCTGCAATGTTATCCGCCGTAACACCCATGTGAACGTTGTCAAATGGATCAGTCAGCGCGGCTACCATGGCATCCACGACGGAAGCATCGCTTAGCCTCTGGCCCCAACGCATTGCGGGGAGCCAATATTGCGCGCGGCTCATGGATTCTGCGCCGCCCGCAACCGCGACATCGACATCGCCTAACGCAATCATTTGCGCAGCCGAGACAATAGCCTGCAGTCCGCTGCCGCACAGCCGATTCAGCGTGAGCGCGGGCGTATCGACCGGAATACCGGCGTTTACGGCCGCCACTCTTGATAAGTACATGTCTTTCTGATCGCTGTGAATGACATTTCCAAATACTACGTGGCCAACCGTTTCCGGGGCCGTTCCGGCGCGAACGAGAGCTTCTTTGGTGGCGATCGTCGCTAGCTCGGAAGGCGGCTTGTCCTTTAGACTTCCGCCGTATTTGCCGATGGCAGTTCTGACGGCGCTGAGAACAACAACTTCAGTATTCACCATTTCGAGGAACCTCCCTGCTTACGTCCAGTGCAGCGCGAAGATGCGCACACTAGTTCTCTCGAGGCACACGCCACGAGTGCAAATGTAATCAGAGCTTAAGGCACGAAGAGCAGAACTGAACAGGCTCTTTGAACATTTCGATTAGGACGTGTGTCTCGATGCACCTTAGGAGCAATCGAGAGACCACCGTTAACCTGGCCTATGAATGCTTTAAACACAGGTGGTCCAAGCGCTGTTGCGCGATTTAACGCAATCGGGCACTCCGGTTGCGTCAGTGAGCTCTGTAGGAAACCGCGCACGACGGACTCGCCGGACTGCATGTGATCCGTAGCCGGTTCCTGTACTACCTCGGGGTCGCGTCCGGCGGCCTGTGCCGCTGTTAAGCAAGGCGCGCAAAGCGGCCGCAATGTCCATGAGTGGCGCACAATGCCCCAAGTTCGAGCCGGTCACGAGGGCTAACTAAGATCAGGCTCGAAGAATAGATCTTTTCGGGATGATTTGTGGTGGCCGAAATGCTGTCAGCTCGACGAGGCCGGTATCGAATGTTTGAAGTTCGGATTCATGGAAGGGGTGGTCAGGGCGTCGTCACAGCGGCGGAACTTCTGTCCATAGCAGCTTTCGCTGAAGGGAAATACGCTCAGGCCTTTCCGACGTTTGGCTCTGAGCGCATGGGGGCTCCGGTCGTCTCCTTCTGCCGGTGGAGTGAACATCCCATTCGGGTGCGTGAGCCGATTGCCACTCCCGACGCAGTGATTCTTCAGGACCCCACTCTCTTACAGTCGGCAAATCCATTCCACGGATTGAAGCCCTCGGGCTGGTTACTGATCAATAGCGATCTGACAACCGAAGAACTGGGAATTTCGAATCTCTTTTCAACGGAATGCATTCCTCGGCTCTCCATCATTCCGGCCTCTTCCGTGGCGGTTCGATACCTCGGTAAACCACTTCCCAACGCCTGTCTTCTGGGGGCGTTCGCGGCGTTGACCGGACTTTTGAACATCGACTCAGTCGTGCGGGCCATTCGCGAGAAATTCTCGGGCCACCTCGCTTCCAGAAACGAATCTGCCGCACACGCCTGCTACGACATTGCTCTTGAGCGGAGTCTGGCTTATGTTGAGACAGCTTGAGACATCACGCTCCATCGCCGAGGCAGTCGCACTGTGCCGGCCTGAGGTGGTGTGCGCTTATCCGATCACGCCGCAGACGCATATCGTCGAAGGATTAGCAGAATTTGTGCGCGAAGGTAGGCTCAGGCCGTGTGAGTTTTTGAATGTCGAGTCCGAGTTTGCGGCCCTCTCGGTTGCAATCGGGGCTTCCGCCACCGGTGCCCGCGCCTACACCGCAACTGCCAGTCAGGGCCTCCTCTTTATGGCCGAAGCAGTGTACAACGCCTCGGGGTTGGGATTCCCGATCGTCATGACAATCGGCAACCGTGCGATCGGTGCACCCATCAACATCTGGAATGATCACTCCGATTCTATGGCGCTGCGCGATGCCGGCTGGATGCAGTTGTTCGCCTCCACTGCACAGGAGGCTGCAGACTTGCACATTGTCGCGTTTCGATTAGCGGAGGAACTGTCCTGCCCAGTGATGGTCTGTGTGGATGGCTTCGTGCTCACTCATTCTTATGAGGCCGTCGATCTGCCGGTCCAGGAGCAAGTTGATGCATTCTTACCACGCTACGAACCGAGGCAGGTGCTCGATCCGGCGATCCCGGTTTCTGTGGGCGCCATGGTGGGTCCGGAAGCCTTCACAGAAGTGCGATATCTTGCGCATCAGAAGCAACTGCGCGCACTCGATCTGCTCCCCGAACTGAGCCGTGATTTTGCAAATATTTTCTCGCGCCCGTGCGGGGCGCTCATCAGTCCCTACCGGACCGACGGCGCGAACACAATCGTAGTTGCCTTGGGCTCGGTCAACGGCACAATTCAGGACGTCGTAGACGAAATGCGCGAGGCCGGGCGCTCGATCGGATCGATTAGCGTCGGCTGCTATCGGCCTTTCCCCATGTGCGCCGTCGCGGAAGCCACGGCGCAAGCATCGCGCATCGTTGTCATCGATAGAAGCCTGGCGCCGGGCATGGGTGGCATTTTGGCGGCGGACGTGCACATGGCCACGCAGTCGAATCCCGTGCGCATATTCTCAGTGATCGCTGGACTGGGAGGCAGGCCGATTACAAGGAGCTCTTTGCGGAGAGTGTTTGAAACGGCGATGGATGACGCTTTGGGACAACTTACGTTCCTGGACTTACAGACGGAACTGATCGAGCGTCATCTCGAGCGTGAACGCAAAATGTGGAACACAGGTCCAGCGGCAGAGAACATTCTCTACGACATTCAACGGATCGCGGCCGAGATCGGATAGGAGATTTAATGTCGCACCGAACGGTGAAGTTTTATCAAACCGGTACTTTCACGGTTGGAAACCGCCTGCTGCCGGAGGAGGATCGGGCTGTTCAGTCCGGCGTAGGGCGCGCTAACTCATTAACATCCGGCCACCGCGCGTGTCAGGGTTGCGGCGAAGCATTGGGAGCGCGTTGCGTGTTGGATGCTGCTATGAGGGCCGCGGAAGGAAACGTCATTGTCGCTAACGCCACCGGTTGTCTCGAAGTCTTCTCGACGCCCTATCCGGAATCATCCTGGCGGGTGCCCTGGATTCATTCACTGTTTGGGAACGCGCCCTCAGTCGCAACGGGAATCGCGGCTGCTTTACGGGCCAAGGGCCGTTCCGGCGTGCGGGTGATCGCACAGGGCGGGGACGGCGGCACGACCGATATCGGAATGGGCTGTCTTTCGGGCATGTTCGAACGAAATGACGACGTCCTTTACATCTGCTACGACAACGAAGCGTACATGAATACCGGTGTCCAGCGCTCGAGCGCCACGCCCGCAGGTGCGCGAACGGCGACGACACCTCCGGTGGGAGAACATCCAGGCCACGAGTTCGGACGCGGCAAGAGCGTACCGTTGATCGCAATGGCGCACTCGATTCCCTACGTAGCAACCGCCTCGGTGGCGGAACTGCGCGACCTGGAATACAAAGTGACGCGCGCCATGGGGATCTGCGGTGCGCGCTACATTCAGGTTCATGTTCCTTGTCCTCTCGGGTGGGGAAGTAAACCGCAAGATACGATCCGGATTGCCCGTTTAGCCATCGAAACAGGGCTCTTCCCTCTGTTTGAGGCTGAGAACGGCAAGATCGTTGAACGTCATCGCATTCGTTCGCCCAAGCCCGTAACGGATTACCTTACCCAGCAGAAACGGTTCAGCCACCTGTTCAATGAATCCGGGTCATATGCAGTTGCTGCAATTCAGGAGATCGCGGACCGTAATATCAGAGATTTTGACCTTTGCGAGAACATATGCGACGACCATTCGCGATTACGTTGAATACAGCTTCGAGCCTCGCGAACCATACTGGCTCCTGGCGCACGGAACGCCCTGTTTATCGCGAATTCCTTCCGCCTTGCAACGAGGCCTGTCCAGCCGGCGAGAACATTCAGGAGTGGCTATATCACGCCGAAGCCGGCGATTACAGAACGGCCTGGGAAGTCCTTACGCGAGACAACCCCCTGCCGGCCATCATGGGCCGAGCCTGCTTTCACCCTTGCGAGTCCGCGTGCAATCGCAGGCGGCTTGACGAGGCCGTAAATGTTCATGCCGTTGAACGTTTCATAGGCGATTTCGCGATTAAGAACAATTGGGCATTTCCCGCACCGCAAGGTGAAACGGGTAAGCGGGTTCTGGTCGTCGGCTCGG
>JAFARV010000952.1 GCA_019245255.1 Acidobacteriaceae bacterium
CCGCTTCAGATAGAGTTCCGGCGCTATCCGCAGATACAGATCGACATCCAGCGTATTGTGATGCGTTACAAACGGCCGCGCTACAGCGCCGCCATGCAGCGGCTGCATCATAGGGGTTTCCACCTCCAGGAACCCCCGATCGTCTAACTGTCTCCGGAGCGAGCGTATGATCTTCGAACGAGTAACGAAAACCTTCCTAACCTCCGGATTTGAGATTAAGTCCAGGTATCGCTGTCGATAGCGCGTCTCGACGTCCTCTAAACCATGCCACTTTTCCGGCAATGCCAGCAGTATCTTCGATAAAAAGAAGAGTTCATCGACATGGATGCTCAGCTCCCCGGTTTTAGTCCGAAACAGATAGCCATCAACACCGATAATGTCACCGATATCCAGTAACTCATATAGACGGTAAGTCTTTTCGCTAACTGCGTCTTTCTTGACATAAATCTGCAGCTTCTCTCCGTTTTGCAGGAGATGCAAAAACCCCGCTTTGCCCATCCGGCGAACGGTTAGAATTCTCCCGGCGACCCTCACCCGCACGTTCGGGCCTAGCTCCTCCGCGCCCTTGCTTCCGTAGTCACAGTGAATCTGCGGAATGGTATGGGTTTGCTGGAACGAATGCCCGTAAGGTTGAAAACCGAGCTGCTGAATCTGCGCTATGCGCTCGTGACGCTGCCGCAGCAATTCATCTTCTATGGCCAAAGAAACGCGCTCCTCGAAGGTTCATTGTAAGTTGCCGGTACAACCCAGGCTGAAGCGGCGCAGGCCGAACGAGCTACCTTCTCACCAGCACTTCCCGCAGCGAATCCCGCGTCAAAAAGAACTTCAGAGAAGAGGCCTTTGCAAATACCCTCTCAATCGTGCGGTTCGGGAAGAATTGGCCGCGTTGGGTCAGCCCTCCCCTGGGAACCTGGAGCAATGTCTTTGCATCCTGAATTCGATAGTTATAAACCGCTAGGCGGCTGGCCTTTTCGTCCGAATTGAAGAACACAAGCATCATGCCTCCCGGTCGCATTACGCGCAGCAGTTGTGCGACCGTCTGTTCGAGCAGGGGCGAGGTCAGAAACTGCAATGCGTCCCAGATTAGTGCGCCGTCGAATGATGCTTCAGGAAAAGTAAGTGCCTGGTCCAAAAACCGCTGAGCATTGGCCGCGGCCTGCTGTCCTTCAATGAAATCCTTTCCAAAGCACTCCTCCATGCTGCCGACGACATCGTCGGAGGAAATGCGGTGCCCCATGCCAGTAATAAACCCGATGTTTGCCTGGCTTGCCCCGGACATATCCAAGATGGAATACCCTTCCACCTTCTGCAACGGAGCGCAAAACTGTTCCAGCCCGCTACTCGTGCGAGTAATAGGCGTGCTGGAGGGGCTCGCTTTAAGCGCTCCCCCCTTTGCACCGCCAAATTTCATAAGTAGGTAGCTGGTGAGCTCTTACTTCGTGCTCCCCGCGCCCGCGCTGGCCGTTGTCGGAGTTGGAGCAGGAGCGGCGGCCGGCTGTGAGATCGGCGGCGGGGGCGCGGAAGCTTTAGCCGTCGCCTTCGAAATATCGATACTCCCTTTGAAGTACGCGCCGTCCTCAATGACGATGCGGCTGGTTTTGATATCGCCTACCAGCTTCGCTTCTTTTTTGATATCGATCTTATCGGTGGCTTCCACGTTGCCTTGAATAGAGCCGTGAATAATGATTTCACGCGCCTTTAAACCCGCTTGAACTCTCGCATTCGGCCCGATCGTCAACCTGTGATCATGGCACTCAACGGTGCCTTCTACCTCGCCATCGATGGTGAGGTCTTCGCGGGAGAAGATCTGACCCTTCACGGTCACGTTCTTCCCAAGCGCAGCAGAACCACTGCGCACGGTTGCCGCCTCTGCGTCGAAGTTTCTGGTCGGGGACGGGGATGACATATTACTGGTGTACTCTCTCCTCTGGGGTTCCACGGTTGGTGCGGCCGATGATGTTGCGCCGGCTGGCCTCGGGGGAGTTTGCGGCGGTTCGTCTTGCGTTCTCTTACTCCACATCGAACGGAATCTCCTCGAAAATTGCTCGTTTAAATGGTACACCCGTTAGCCTTCGAGGCACTTCCCGGCTCAACGGTTCTCCCACTTCAGCAAGTATGACACCCGCTGAATTTCCAAAGCGCCGGCCGGATGGCGCTCGTGTCGTCGATTCACACTAGGAAGCCCAGTACTTCCGTTTCTGAATCTGACCGCGCCGTTGCTGCTTCTGTGATAATGAGGAACAGTGTCAAAGACTCGTGAACTGGAAGCCCGCCTCGAGCGGGCCGAACAGCAGCTCCGGGTTCTGCAACGAGTGAGCAGGCTCATGACCCGCGACCTCGAGCTCGACGCGGCTTTGAACGAAATAGTCGACCTCGTTCGCGAATTCCTGACCGCCGATTCCTGTCTCGTTTATCTGGTGGAAGATGGCGAACTCGTACTCAGTGCCTCTACCGACGCCACCAAGAATAAGGTCGGCAAACTGCGGCTGAGATTGAGTGAAGGACTTACAGGATGGGTCGCGCGAGAGAGGCGTCTTGTCGCCATCTCCCGCGAAGCTTACAATGACCCACGCTTCAAATTCTTCAAAGAATTACCCCAGGATATGTTCGACGCCTTCCTTTCGGTGCCGATCATCTCCCAAAATAAAGTTGTTGGTGTTGTGAACGTGCAGCA
>JAFARV010000011.1 GCA_019245255.1 Acidobacteriaceae bacterium
GGGCCATCTCCGGCATCCGGTCAGCAATCGCAAGCAGGACCAGCGGGCCGCGTACCAGAGCCACTGTATCCGGGTGCGCGGTATCAATAGATTCCAGGCGGACCTCCAACGGCAACTCTAATTCGATGACATCTCCATCCGTCCATCTCCGCCGGACCATGGTGAACCTGTTTTGCACAGCGGTTGAGACGGGTTCTCCATTGACCCGCATCACTGGCGACGGCGGTGCAGACCACGCCGGAATCCGAAGCCGGAGCGCGAAACTCGAAGGCCGTGACGTTCGCAGCTTTATTGTGACTACGTTTTCGACAGGATAGGCGCCACTCTGAGTTAGAACACACTGCGCGCCATCGCTCGCTGTCCAGCGAAGCGTTGACGGCAGATACAAATTCACGAACACGCCATCCCCATCGCGAAAGTAAACGAGTTTGCGGTAATCCGCCGCGACTTGCGGCAATGTGCCTGAGCAGCAAGGCCAGGCATCCGGGAAATAGACTTTCTGCCCCGGCAAATGGTAATCGGAGTAGTAAAAAGCCCGGCCATCGTTCTGTAAACGCTTCGCACCGAGCACGGTATTGTAGAAAACCCGCTCCATACTGTCGCCGTAGCGGCCGTCGCGAGTCACTCGAAGTAAATACCGGGTTAGCTTGAAATGCGCATAGCTGCCGCAGGGTGTCTCGAACCCTCTATGCGTGCTGGTAAGGCTGCCGTAGAGTTCACCGCTCCCGGGAACGACAAAGCTCTCGTTCGGCCCCCACCCGCCAGTTGCAAAACTCTGCGTTTGCGTAATCATGTCGAATGCATTGCTGGCTGCTCGCAGGTGCTTTTCACTGCCGTCCGCGAGATATGCCTGCATGGCCGAGCTTAGAGCATTGCAGTAACTATAGGCATGATGGTTCGGCAGTACATTCTTACCTTCTGAAAGTGGGTCAAAGTAAGTTTTGTCAAGCAGAAAACGGCGTGCCAGATTTCGGTACCGTTCGCCCGCTCCCCGCTGCCACGCGAGATACAGGTTCTCAGGCATCGTGTACGATTCGTCCCAGGTGTAATCGGGAGCGGTACTGTTGCCGATCGACTCTCGCCAAAGCCGCTGCGGCTCGTCGCGATCCAACGCACGCGGCGGCAGATGAGGCTCCGCGGCATCGGTGGTCCTCTCCAGGAGACTGAACGCCTGCACCGAAGCGGCAAATGTATGCGCATCGATTAGCCCGATAACAACCTTGTCGTAATCGTATGCGGGATAGCGAAAGTTAACGTAGAACTTCGGGGAAATCGCTTGCCCGTAAAGCGTAAGCAATTGCTCCAGTTTTGTCCGCGTTGCCGCGTCATGAGTGATGGCATATCCGCGTGCCAGCGCCGAAATCCACTGCCCAAACGAGTGTGCCGGTGCGAAGCCGTGTCCACCGCTTTCGGTTTTATCGAGCGGCGTTTCGTCATACCATCCGCCGAGGTCCGGACCCGGCGCAGGCAGGCCTGCGCGCAGCCGCCACGGCTTTAACAAACTGTCTTCATTGAGCGACAGCAGCACGGATTGCGTCTGCTCGAACTGCGTTTGCGCAAGCCCCGGCGCGAGTTCGACATCGCCGTAGCCAAACTCCTCGAGCGGACTGAAAGTTGCGCCGTGCGCCGATTGACCGCGCCACAGACCAGCCGCTGCGGCCGCCTGCAGAAAAGCGCGCCGACTTGTCATGCTGCAATCTTATCCGGCCTGAATGGCGCCACGAACCGTCGGGCTAACGCTCTGAAAGCATTTCAGTCAGCACGCGACCGGATGATCCGTTCGGCGTCTGAATACTCAAGATCGTGGCGAGTGTTGGGGCAATGTCGTTCGGAGTTATTCGCTCGTCATACCGTCCCGGTTTGATGCCCGGCCCCATAAAGAGAATCGGAACGTGAGTGTCGTAATTGTAGGGGGAGAAGTGAGTGGTGCCGCCGCTTCCCGGCATGAAGTTTGGCTCAAAAATTAGGAAAACGTCACCGCTGCGCCGTGGATAATAGCCGTTCATTAAAGCGCGCGCGATGAAGTCGCCGGTAACACCCTTGTCTAGTTCGTCCCGCGTGTAGACGCGCGCAACGTGCAGCAATGGGGTCGAAAAGAGCGCTTCACGGGCAACGCTATACAACTCGGCATCCGAAGGTCCTTTCTTCTTGCGCGTGAGATACAGGGTCGTTTCGCCTGCTCCCGCTATCACCCATTCGCCAGTTCCGAAGCGGCTCCGCAGTGCGGTTTCAACTGCATCTTCAGGATCTACCGCGATGTACCCGCCCGGCATTTTGTCGGCCTCATCGACCGCAGGCAAAGGCGCGACGCCATGATCCGCTGAAAGCACGATGAGCGTGTCTTTCAACCCAATTTCGCTGTCGATGAACTGAAATAGCTTGTCGAGTAACTGGTCGGTGCGTACCGACATGTCGCGGACTTCGGGCGCGTCCGGTCCCACTGCATGGCCAACGTAGTCGTTAGATGAAAAGGAAATCGTCAGCAGGTCCGTGGCGCCGCGCTGCCCTAACTTCTCTCCGCGAATCGCATCCTCCGAGAACGCTTCGATCAGTTCGTTGCCCCAGGGACTCGCAGGCAATCTCGAATACTTCGGCTGCCCCGGCGATGCATGAAAATCGTGTTGCTGAAATCCCTCCCACTTCTTTGAAACGTACTCGTCCGGTAATTTACGCTCGTTGAATGTGGCAGCCCAAGCTGGGAGGGTGTCCATATAGAACGTACTGCTGCTGAAATTGCCTGTTTCGTCATCGAACCAGAACGCACCCGCTGCACGGTGGCCTGAAGGAAGAATGGCGCCCCGCGGTTTTATCGAAATGCCAATCACTTTCGAGTGTTCGCTTACGTCACGCAGTTCATCACCGATGGTCGACACGAGCAGACGTCTGGGAGAAGCAGGATCGGAATCCGTACAGCGCGGGCCCTCCGCAGACTGCGGCGCGCCGACGAGCTTCACATTCCAATCGCAGACGCTCGTAACGACCTTGCCCTCGTCGCGGTCGTACCACGAGTTCCCGACAATGCCGCTGACCGCCGGCATGGCCCCGGACATAAAAATGCTGTGCCCCACGGCAGTCACTGTCGGCACCTGCTCGTAAAAGGCATTCGTGAAGTCGGCCCCGTGTGTCATCAGCCGATCAAGACCGCCGTGGTACTCGCTTCGAAACCGCGTCAGATAGTCGTAGCGGAACTGATCGACCATGATTGCGACGACGAGTTTCGGCCTCCTAGCCGATTCCGCCGAAAGAATTTGCCCGGCACTCGTCAGGAGTAATGAGACCGCAACAAAAAGCACACGCTTGGCTGACATTCGCGCCTAGCGTAGCAAAGACTTTATCTCAGCCGTTCTCCGTTCCGTCGTCCGGCGGAATCTCTTTGAATTGAATTCCCGCTGGCTTGGCGAACAAAGATGGATCGAACGGTACTTCCTCATAGGTGATGTATTCGTAAACATAAGTTCCGTCACCGCAGTTCCATGTCAGCTTCTCCGGAATGTTCTTGTCGGGCTTCATGACCAGAGTCGCTTTTGCCTGTTGAGTTTGGATCACATACTCAGCAGTCGGTTTCGCGTTTACGATCGGACCCGCTTGCTCCTTTGCGCCCGACGCCTGAAAGAATTCGAGTTCACTGCCGAATTCAAGTTTGTCGAGTGCTCCGCAACGGTGCTTCACATCAAATGGAAGCAAAATGGGGACATGCGTGTCATTAGGACCACCCTGGTCGATGGCGTGCGTTCCCTTCTTGTCCACCAGATTGATGCTGTATGCATCGGGCTCGGCGACAATCGTCAGTTTCTGAACGCCTACACGGGCATCGGGAGGGTCTTCGATGCGTGCAAAATGAGGCGGTGACACATAGATGGTTTTTGGCAGTGCCGAGTAGGAATTCGCTTTGATACCCGGACCTGCGAGGCGCACGACCATCTTTTTCATCGTTTCCGGCCCTTGCGCCTGCAGCACCAAAGCAATCAGCGTCAGCAAACAAATACGCATAGTCCTGTTTCTTGGACCCGCACTTGCCTCAAGTGTTTCGCGATGAAACGCCGCCAGAGTTACTTAAGCTACATTGATTCTGTACATGCAGCCGTTGCTGGAGTTGCGAGGCCTCACTAAGGATTTTGCGACGCACCGTGCTATCGATACCATTGCGCTCGCCATCGCCAGGGGCGAGTTCTTTTCCTTGTTGGGACCATCAGGCTGCGGGAAGACAACTACGCTGCGTTGCATTGCGGGATTCGAAACGCCGAACGCGGGCGACATCCTCCTCGATGGCCGCTCACTCGTTCCACTGCCTCCATACCGCCGTAACGTCAATACCGTCTTTCAAAACTACGCGGTCTTCCCGCACCTTACTGTTCAGCAAAATGTGGCGTTCGGGCTCGAGCGCCGGGGCGTCAACAATGGTGCGATAACGAGGAAAGTTCGTGACGCACTTGCGCTTGTCGAACTGACCGGAAAAGAAACCCGCTATCCGAATCAAATCTCGGGCGGCGAGAAGCAGCGTGTCGCCCTGGCTCGCGCTCTGGTGCTCGAACCGGAACTGCTGCTCCTCGATGAGCCTCTTTCTGCTCTTGATCCGAAGCTCCGCAAACAGATGCGCATCGAACTCAAAACCCTTCAGGCTCGAGTTGGCATCACATTTCTGTTCGTGACGCATGATCAGGAAGAAGCTTTGTCGCTGTCGGACAGCCTCGCCGTCATGAACTCCGGGCGTATTGAGCAGGTCGGCACGCCTCGCGAACTGTATCGACAGCCCGCCTCTCGATTCGTCGCGGAATTTCTCGGGGAAATCAATTGGATCGATCAGGTGGCGCTGCGGCCGGAATCGCTCAATATTTCAAAAAATCATCCTGGTGGCGGTATTAAAGCGCTTCCAGCGACAGTCCAGACGACCACATTTCTTGGAAATCGCACCCAGTTGCGAACCACGCTGGCCAACGGTCGCGAATGCGTGATCGAGGTGCAGGATGCCGCACAAAACATTGGGCCCGGCGAGCAGGTTCATGTCTGGTGGCGCACTTCGGACGAAATCCATATTCCGAACCCATGAGGCGTTTACGAGCATGGTTCCTGCTGCCCGGCGCAACTATCATGGCGGTGCTGTTTTTTGCTCCGCTGCTGATCGTTGTGCTCTACAGCTTCCTGTCGCGTGGCGCGTACGGCGGAGTGGAACTCCCCTGGACTGCAAGCAGCTATACGCGCGTCTTCGATTCGCTGTATCTCGCGATTCTGTGGCGCTCGATTTGGGTGTCTGCGTTATCAACTGCCATTTGTGCCCTCTTGGGATTTCCGCTCGCTCTTTACATCGCCCGAGCTGGATCGAATCGGACGCTGCTGTTGAATCTTGTGATGCTCCCGTTCTGGACCAGCTTTCTCATCCGCATCTACGCCTGGATGTTTCTGCTGCGCGATACAGGACTGATTAACTCCTTTCTTCTCGCAGTGCATGTAATCCGCCAGCCCTTGCCGCTCCTCTTCAACACCGGAGCGGTGATCCTGGGCCTCGTCTACGGATATCTGCCATTCATGGTGCTGCCTTTGTATGCCACCGTCGAGAAACTTGATCCTTCCCTGCTCGACGCCGCAGCGGATCTCGGCGCCTCTCCAGCCATCACAGTCTGGAAGGTGATTGTCCCGTTGTCGAAGCCTGGCATTCTGGCTGGTTCTCTCCTTGTGTTCATCCCTTGCCTCGGAGCGTATCTCACCGCCGACCTCATGGGCGGCGGCAAGAGCGTCATGATCGGAAACGTGGTGCAGAACCAATTCACCACTTCACGGGACTGGCCCTTCGGCGCCGCCATTTCCCTGCTCCTGATGGCCGTCGCGCTGCTTGTCACGCGGGTGATCGGACGTAAGGGCGAGCAGCTTTTATGAAGCGCTTTCTCGCGCTTTACGCATCCGTTGCTTACGCGTTCTTGTACGTTCCACTTCTCGTCCTCGGAGCGTTCAGCTTCAATGCATCGAGAATCGCCGTATGGCAGGGCTTCACGTGGCAGTGGTATCGCAATGTATTCCGAAACGAAGCTCTGCTTGACGGTACAATCCACAGCGTTGTGATCGCGCTGGGCGCAACAATTCTGGCGACCGCGTCCGGCACACTTGCCGCGTATGCCATCTGGAAGCGGAGCGCTCCGCTACTCACGAACTCGCTGTATTTATCGCTGCTAACGCCTGAGATCGTCACGGGTGTTTCGTTGCTGGCTTTCTTTCAATGGGCATTCCGGTACCTGCACCTGCAATTGGGGCTGGACACGGTAATCCTGGCACACGTCTCGTTTTGTCTCGCATACGTCGTACTGGTCGTAATCGCGCGGCTGCGGACCATGGACTCATCGTTCGAAGAAGCGGCGCTGGATCTCGGCGCCACGGAGTGGCAGGCCTTTCGCCATGTTACGCTTCCGTTGCTTTGGCCGGGCATCGTAGCTGCTGCCCTGCTTTGCTTCACGGTGTCTTTCGATGACTACGTAGTAACGAGCCTCGTTGCAGGCGTGAACTCCGAAACCTTGCCGATGATGATCTACGCGATGGCGCGCCGGGGCGTCAGCCCCGAAGTGAATGCACTCTCGGTATTGATCACGGTTGCGCTCGGCGCGCTGATTCTTCTCGCAGGACGATTGGAGAGGAGATGAACCGCCGGACGTTTCTGCTCGGCTCGGCCGCCGTAGCCACTGCGTGCACCAGCGCAGCCAAACGCCGGCTGAATGTTTATAACTGGGAGAACTATGTTGCGGGGTCAACTATACCGGATTTCGAGCGAGAGTTCGATTGTCGCGTGCGCTACGCAACATACGGCAGCGCCGAAGAGATGCTAGCAAAGGTGATGAGCGGCAATTCCGGTTGGGACGTGGTCTTTCCTTCGAACAGCTTCGTCCAGCCGATGCGGGAGCTCGGATTGCTCGCCCGCCTGGATCACAGCCTCTTATCGAATCTGCACAATGTCGCCGACCGGTTTCAGGCGCCGGAATGGGATCCGCAACTCAACTTCTGCGTTCCTTATATGCACAGCGCCACAGGCATTCTCTATTCGAAGAGCGTTTCGCGGCTGCCATTAGCATGGAGCGACCTCTGGACCGATTCCTACCAGAGGCGTGTCACGATGCTCGATGATCCGGCTGAGGTATTTGGAGCCTGCTTAAAGCGGCTCGGCGCCTCTATCAATTCCGGCAACCCTGTTGAGCTGCGACACGCGCGCGACCTCGCCATTCAAGAGAAGCCGTTACTGCGCGCCTATCTGAACGAGGAAGTGCGCGATCAGGTAGTCGCAGGCGACGTTCTGGTGGCGCAGATGTGGGCGCAGGTGGCCCAGGTCGCGATGGACAACTCCAGCAATCTGGCGTTTTCATTTCCCAGCGAAGGCTTCGCTCTTTATGCCGATAATGCTTCGATTCTGCGAGAGAGCAAGCACCAGCAGCTTGCGCATGAGTTTCTGAATTATCTGCTTCGGCCCAACGTTGCGGCCAAGATCTGCGAAGAGATGCGAACCGCTAGTGCAAACGGCGCCGCACGGAGTATACTTCCCAAATCATTGCGCGAAAATGCCGTGCTCTACCCGCCAGCCAAAGTGCTCGCGCGCGGGGAATGGTTCCGGGCCATTCCGGCTGCCCCGCAGCGGTTGCGCGACCGCTACTGGACCGAAATCAAGGCCGCCTAACCCGCCTCCCACGCTGAGGCTTGGCCATCCGTCTCTGCAATCGGGCTCTCCGGCTTTCGAGCGATAAGCAAGCCCCATACTCAAGCGCCTGATTCGTGAACTCGAGCGCAAGCGCGTAGTTCCGCTCTTCGTGCTCGTAGAATTTTGCGAGTTCTTCGAGCGCCGGAACGCGGCATTCATTGCGGCAACCCCCGAGTTCACGAAACAGCGCGAGTGCTGCCTGTGGGCGGCCCAGCCGTTTTTCGAGCAGCGCAATATCCCAGAGCGAGCGGAACAGCAGCCCGTCCCGGAGTCCTGCGTCTACAGCACGCTTCAGCAGCGTCAGCCCTTGCTCGTACTGCTCGGCGGCAATTAGCCATCGCGCAATGCCGAGCAATTCTTCGCCCCGTCTCACCCCAAGCCGCATGAGCGAGTCTGAATCGGTGCTCCGGAATGCGGCAGGAACAATCACAGTCAGGCACGCGAGCGTAAGGATGTCGATCGCGTTATGGTGCAGAATCGGGACGACGCGCTGCGCTTCCTTCGAGCGCAGATACTCGAAATAGACATACGGGATCAGTTCGCCCGGAAGATCTCCTTCTCTGCTTACGCCCAGGATCTGCTCCTCAAGCTGGATCAGACGGCAACTATCGAGCCGTAATTTCCACAGACGCCGTGCCCCATACAACAGATCCAGGTGCGCAAGGCGCCCAAACGGCGCTCTGCTCCGGTTCATCC
>JAFARV010000040.1 GCA_019245255.1 Acidobacteriaceae bacterium
TGCCGGGCGCTTCGGAGGAAGCGAGTTACACTGCTGGCGAGACAGGAAAAAGAATTTGAGAACCGGAAATCTTTTGTTCAGTGCAGTCCTACTGTCGTTAGGGGTCGCCGTGGTGGCGGCTCAGCAGCCGAGTCCAGCCGCGGGCGCAGGCCAGACGAATAAGACTCCCCCTGAAGGTACGCAGAACGCACCGCCGCCCGCAGGGGGCGCAGCGAACAATCGCAAGTTGCCGCAATGGTATCAGGGCGGAGGAGGAGATTATCCCGACTACAACGCCGATGTGGTTCAGCGCGGACAAAAGATTTTTCAATCGAACTGTTCGTTTTGCCACGGCGCAAATGCGAAGGGCGGAGAAAGCGGCCCCGACCTGCTGCGGAGTGTGACGGTGCTGCACGACAAGAATGGCGACCTGATCGGCCCGGTGGTTCACAACGGCCGCCCCGAGAAAGGTATGCCTAAATTTCCGTTAACTGACGCGCAGATAAGGGATATTGCAACGTTTCTGCATCAAAAGGTGAAAGACGCGGCGCTCCGGGGTACGTATCAGATTTTGAACATTGTTACAGGGGATGCGAAGCAGGGCGAAGCTTACTTCAACGGGGCTGGGCATTGCAGCGGCTGCCATTCGGTCAGCGGCGACTTGGCGCACATCGGTTCGCGTCTGGAGCCGGTGGAAGTGCAGCAGCACATCGTGATGCCTCGGGAAGGCCGCTGGTGGATTCCACATGCGAAGCCCTCAAAGGGCCAGGAGATTCGGGCCAGCGTGACGCTGCCGTCCGGAGAAACGGTGGAGGGCGTTCTCGACCATATTGACGATTTCAATGTTTCCTTGACAGACGGCAACGGTGAGTATCGTTCTTTCCCGCGTGACGGCGACTCGCCGAAGATCATCTTGAAGGATCCGCTTCAGGCGCACACGGAGATGCTGACGAAGTACAAGGACTCCGATATTCATAACCTGACCGCGTATCTTGTGAGTTTGAAATGAAGATGAAAAGACTGTTGTGTTTAGCTGCCACGATGATGATGGGCGTGGCAGGAGTAAGTGCGCAGATGCTCGATCCCACTCTGCTTACGAAACCTGCCACTGACGCATGGCCGACGTTCAATGGGGACTATTCCGGGCGCCGCTTCAGCACGCTGAAGCAGATCAACGAATCCACGGTGAAAAGTTTGAACCTGGCTTGGGTGCATCGTGTGACTCCGGGCGATACTCCTGGGGCAAGCATAGGCGGGGAAGCGAGCGCGGAAGAGGCGGCACAGTTTGCGAACACGCCGGACGTACACCAGATCAAATCGAGTCCGCTGCTGGTGAATGGAGTGCTCTATTTCACCACGCCGGATAACACCTTTGCCGTGGACGCGCGCTCAGGCCGGCAGTTGTGGCACTACTATTGGCGCAGCCAGGGGGGCATTCACATTGGCAATCGGGGCGTGGGAATGTACGGAAATTGGCTCTTTTTTGAAACGCCCGACGACTATCTCGTCTCGCTGGAGGCTAAGACGGGAAAAGAACGTTGGCATGTGCAGATCGCAGATGTGAAACAAGAGTATTTTTCGACGCCCGCGCCTGTGGTTATCGGCAATCATGTAATCGTCGGAACGGGCGGCGATTCGCTCGACGTGCCTGGCTTTCTGGAGGCGCACGATCCGGAAACCGGGGCAGTTCAATGGAAATGGTGGACCGAACCGCTGAAAAAGGGGGATCCGGGTTCCAATACATGGCCGGACGAAATGTCCATGCGCCACGGCGGCGGAATGACGTGGATGCCCGGCACTTACGACCCGGAGACGCACACTTACTATCTCGGGACAGGCAACCCCAACCCGGTGCTGGCGGGACAAAGTCGTAAGGGCGACGACTTATGGACCTGTTCGATTGTTGCGCTCGATGTGGATACAGGAAAGATGAAGTGGTGGTTCCAGGCGTCGCCGCATGACACGCACGATTGGGATGCGGTGCAGACGCCGATCCTATTTGATGCGGAGTTTAATGGGAAGCCTCGTAAGTTGCTCGCGCAGGCGAGCCGGAACGGGCTCTTCTTTTTGCTGGATCGAGTAACAGGCGAGCATCTTGTTACGCATCCATTTATTGAGACGCTGAATTGGATGGAGCAAATCGATGACCGGGGCGAGCCTCGCAGAAATCCTGCGAAAGACGCGACGATTGACGGTGTGCTCGTGTCACCGGCTTCGGGTGGTGCGACTAACTGGCCTGCTCCGAGCTACGATCCGGAAACCAAGCTGTTTTACGTCGGCACCTCGGAGTCATTCAGCGAGTTTTATCTGACGGACACGGATCCGCATCCGGAGGGGTATGGGGCCGCGGAGCGCGATTCTGGCGGTCTAGGTAACACGCTGCGCGCGATTGATTACAAGACCGGCAAGACGGTCTGGAAGCACGAATATCCGGGAGGCGGCGGAATGACCGGCTGTTTAACAACGGCCGGCAAGCTGCTGTTCACGGGCGACGGTTCAGGCCACCTGATTGCCTTCGACCCGGCAAACGGGAAGATCCTGTGGCATGCGGGTCTGGGTGCGAATATCAGCAA
>JAFARV010000058.1 GCA_019245255.1 Acidobacteriaceae bacterium
CATCTTTAATTCCGAGCCGCCGGGTTCGCCGCTTAGTCTGGTCGAGGACTCTCCCATTTTCCAGAGCCATCCTTACACCATGAACGGCCAGAATATAGGACCGGGACAATACATCGACGCTTTCCAGCGCGCCAACTTCTGGAGCTATGTTTCTTTAACCGGCAGCGGCTTTCATAACTCCTTGAACCCCACTTACACCAATGCCATCAATTTAAACGTTCCGGCAAACCGCGGGACGACGTACAACGCGACTAACTTCGGAGGTTGCGGCCAGTTCGCACTAATTAACGAAGCATGGTTCGATATGCAGCTTCGGACGATGATCGGAGCCTTGGCCGGTGCCAACCCCACAAAATTCGTCTTATTCCTGACGTTCAACGCCTTCACCGATGGAAACGACGAAATTCCGGGAGCGGAGCCGCTCCCGGCCGGCTGCTGCGTTCTTGGTTACCACACGGCCATTACGCCGGGCGCGCACGATTCGCAAACCTACGGTTTCTCCGCTTGGGATGCCACTGCCATGTTTCCCGGTTCGGAAGACATTTCGACGCTGGCCCACGAGGTTGGCGAATGGATGGACGATCCCTACGTCGACAACCTGACTCCGCCTTGGGGCGGCATCGGCCAAGTATCGGGCTGCTACTCTTTCCTGGAGGTCGGAGACCCGCTCTCCCAGACGAATTTTCCCGCAATCACGAGCGTGTCAACTGGTTACGTGTATCATCCGCAGGAACTTGCGTTCTTCTCCTGGTTCTACAGGCAAAATCCCTCCATTGGAGCGGGCGGTAAGTTCTCGAATAACGGTACGCTCACTTCGAATGCGGGCCAACTCTGCGATACTGCGGTGCTGTCGATTAACGTCATGACGCCGGTGATGGAGGGGACTTCATTCAGCCTTACTGCCGCGGTGAGTACAGTCGCGCCCGGTGCACAGATCCCTCCCGTAGTTGCGCCCACGGGAACGGTCGATATCACCGATGTCACGGAAGATAATCCTCTGTGTGTAGGCGCAAATCTGACGACTTCCGCGGCGCCGAACAATAACCAGGCCACCGCCACTTGCGGGCCCTTCAACACTCCCATGGACCCATGGGCTCCTGGGACCCACTCGATCCGGATCGATTACCACCCAACCGGAAACTGGGCGCCTACCACCGTTACCTACCAAGTGGAAATCACGATGTAGAAGCGCGAGACGACAGCTCTTACGATTTGCCCCGGCGGCTTCGGGGCTTCACTTTGTCCTTCCTCGGACGAGGATGAATCCCGAACCGCCGGTCATCCCGCGCGATGGCTGCCGCCACTCGTTCCATTGCCGGTTCGAACCCCTCATGCCGTGAGTCGATATAGAGCCACTTCTTTAAAACGTGATGAGGCGATAGCTGGGGAAACTCTTTGATGATTGCGGCTTGGTGGGAATATTCGGTGCAGATCAGGACCCCATGCCACTGCCACCGGCCAGTCTTGGTCGGTTCGACCAGGATCATCATCTGGCGGCCGAACAGATAAGCGGCCAATCCACCGAACATCCTCTTGGTCAAGAAGCTGGGCTGGTTCTCAAATGCCTCAAATATCCATTCATTGTCGAACGTTTTCATCTGATACTGAGGCTAGCGCAATTAGGTCCCTGTAGGGTCGGCGCCAGGGGCGGTTAGAATCGCTGGCTTAGGCGCGGCGGCGTCCGCTTTCGACTCTCCGGGCCGTGATATCATACCGGGCAAATGCGACCGACCAGTCTTTGTTCCTGCGCACTTTTGCTTTTGCTAACCACGATGGGATGGGCTGCGGATCCGTTTGTAGTCAACTGGAAGTTCAATCCCCAAAAGTCTAAAGTCGAGAGACCGGAGAACTTCAAGGATTACCGCCAACGGATAGTGGCAGTTGCGCCGAATTCGGTTGAGTTAACGGAGACCCGCATTGGTCCCGATGGCAAGCTACAGAGCATAGTCAACACGATAATCTTCGACGGCAAGGAGCACACATGGCAGGATGGCACTCACGTAACCTACGTGCGTCCCACGAGAGCCATATCCACGGAACGCTACAGAAGAATGGCCACAATCAAATCGTCGACGCCGAGATCTCGAACGATGGAAAGGTCTTGACACTTCGTGTAAACGGATCGGGGTTGAACACGGGTCGGGCGATCCATAACGAACTCGAAGTCTTCGATAGAGAGTAGGTTACCTGCGAGCCGAGCGCTCCTGGCAGCCAGCGTGTGGGTATCAAACCGCTGCTTTTGCTGGCCCTTCGGCCTCCGTGCCGGCTCTTCAACGCGCCGAAGCCGGAGTGCCCGCGCAATATCATGCACGAACTACGCCGGCTGCCGCCCGGCTCTCGCACTGGATCCGCAGGATTTGCCACGAATCGGTTTTTCCGGTTATATTTCTGGATAGAGGATTTACTGATGAGCAACGTGTCGCAGAAACGAGCGGTCCGGAACTACCGCAAGCGGCTCCGAGCACGTGGAATTTGTAGATTCGAGGTTTTGGGCTCCGGGACCGATCGTGAGCTGATCCGATCTCTCGCCAGCCGGCTCGCCTCCGATAGCAAGGATGCAGCTCGGATTCGTGCCACGGTGCGCGACGCTATATCTGGCGACCATGGGCCGAAGGGAGGAATCCTGAAGGCGCTGCGGCGCTCCCCCCTGGTCGGCGTGGATCTCGATGTAACCCGTCCGCCCATCGAGGGCCGCGAGATTGCGCTGTGACCCGTTACCTGCTCGACACGAATATCATCAGCAATGCAACCAAACCGAAGCCGTCCCAGGCTCTGGTCGCATGGATGGCTGACCAACTGGACGAAGATCTCTTTATTGCTTCATTGACGCTGGCGGAAATTCGGCGCGGAATATTGGAAAAGTCGAAAGGAAAGAAACGAAGGCAACTGGAGAGCTGGTTCTCTGGCCCCGAAGGGCCGGGAGTCCTGTTCGCTGGCCGCGTGCTCCCATTCGACGAAACCGCCGCCCTGATTTGGGCGAAGCTGATGGCCGACGGCACCGCTCGAGGCCAGCCACGAAGTGCGCTCGACACGATC
>JAFARV010000151.1 GCA_019245255.1 Acidobacteriaceae bacterium
CGCATGCCGGAGTTTGTGGTCGATAAGATTCAGAACGCACTGAACGATCACTCGAAGCCGGTTCGGGGTTCGCATGTTCACATCCTCGGAGCCGCATACAAGCGCGATATCGACGACGTTCGCGAATCGCCGGCACTCGATATCATGCTGCTGCTGCGCCGCCGTGGAGCCCACCTTACGTTCTCCGATACTTACGTTCCATCTCTGCGGCTGGACGGCACGATTATGCAGTCCCAAGAGCCGCTGAGCTCAGCCGAGAAGGCCGATTGCGTCGTGATCGTGACCGATCACAGAAACGTCGACTACGCCAAGGTGCTCGACCGGAGCAAGCTGGTCGTCGACACGCGCAATGCGCTCAAAGGCTACAAGTCCGATAAGATTGTCCGGCTCTAGAGAGACGGCTCCGAGAAAAGCGGTGCAGGCAACGTTCACAGATTGCCTGTACCGCTTTCTGCTCTGCGCGGTGTTCCTGATGTTGGCAGGTCCAGCGATCCGAGCACAAGCGCCCAGCTCTCTCCGAGACCGCGTCCTGGTTGTTTATAACTCGAGCGCTCCCGGATCAAAAGAAGTCGCGAGTTACTACATCGCCAGACGCGGCATCCCTCAAGCCAATCTGTGTAAGATCGCCGTTTCGTCCACGGACGGGATCACGCAGGCGGAATTCGACTCGCGGGTCAAACAACCCGTGCGCAAATGCCTGGACGCGGTTGGCAAAGACAAGATTCTGTACATTGTGTTTTCGTACAACACGCCATACGTCGTGTGGGTGGCGGGGCCGGGCTACGCTCTCGATCAGTTCGTCGCGGATATTTGGGACGAGTTTCTACCCGAGCGTCCGGCGACACAGAGCGAGATGCAGCCCTACTTCGGCAGGGCTCAAAGCCAAGGCAATCTCTACGAACCTTATAAGCCGTTCTCCGAGTTTCGCCAACAGCCTGGGGCCAAGCACGTGTACTCGGTGTGGCGCCTTGATGCGGCATCTCCGGCCCTCGCCAAGGGGTTAGTCGACAAGGCGCTGTTTGCGGAAGAACACGGGCTTTCGGGGACTGTCTGCATTGACCGCAGGACACCTTCAGTTGAAGGGACGCCCGATTACAGCTACGGCGCCGGCGAGTGGGATCTGTTCCGTGCGGCTGAGTTTGCGCGCAAGGCCGGATTTACCGTCATTGAAGACAATCATGAACAAGAGTTTGGGACGCCTCCCGCGCCCGCGCGCTGCGATCATGCGGCATTCTATGCGGGATGGTACAGCCTGGAGCGTTACAACGATGCATTCAGCTGGAATCCGGGAGCGATAGGCTTACATCTCGACAGCGCATCGGCCACTAGTCCGAGAAGAGGCGCGAGTTGGGCTGCGAATGCGTTGCAGAAGGGCATTACTGTTACGGCCGGCGCGGTAGAAGAGCCGTATCTCGAAAACCTGCCTCACCCTGATCAGGCTTTGCTCTATCTGCTGCAGGGCGCAAACGTAGGTGACGCGTTGTTTCGGAGCGAGCGCATGCTGAAGTGGCGCATCCTGAACATGGGCGATCCGCTGTATCGGCCTTTTCCAAAGGGCCGGGATCTTCAGACGGTTTTAGCAGAGCCAGTGGTGTTCGCGCTGATGCCGCAGTTTGTGAGTGTGGATTCCAATTCGTTTGGTCTGGTGGCGTTGGCGCAGCCACCCGGACCGGGCGGAGTCAGAGTTTCGTTCAAGAGTTCGCCTGCCGGGCTGGTTACTTTACCTGCGGCCTTCACATTACCGGAGAAGCGGAACATCGGGAAGTTCTCGCTGTCGACGCACGCGATCGGCTCCGATCCGGCTATTGTTCAGTTGAGCTTGTCGGCGGGTGATTTACATGCTTCGAACACGCTGGTCGTGTTCTCACTTATCGATCATGTCGCCGTGACTCCCTCGTCCGGGACAGTTGTGTTGCGGAAGCCAGCTCCTGATGGAGGCGCGGTCGTGAAGCTGGCAAGCAGCAACCCGAAGGCGGTGAGCGTGCCCGCGCAGGTTATCATTGGTCGAGGCGAAAGTCAGGCCCAGTTTCCAGTGAGTGTACATGAGGGCGGGCAGGATCCGCAGGTCAACATATCCGCGACTTACGAAGGTACGAGTAAGTCGGCGGTGTTGAAGGTTGGGCAGTAGAGAGTCGTCGGCTATGGAATAATTTTACTTTAGCGGTGTTGGCCGCTTTAACCTACATGTCATTCGTTGGAACGGTATGACGAAATGATTCGACCTTACCTTGTTTCTTTGTTGGTGTTTGTCTCTGTTACTGGAGCAGCCCATTGTCAGCAGCGGACAATCCCAGTGTCCAACGTCCATCCAACTGACGTGATCGATATAAGTGAGATTCTCCAGGAACAACTTGGCTTTCGTGAATTTGCTAATGGCAAAAAAGCTCTTGTCTCCCGGTTAAGCGAAGCTGGGGGCGTCTGGGCTGCCCTCAGCCCTTATGCATCTCACGCGACCGCGATTGTGGTCGGACGCGGTCGCCTGACACATGCCTTCACCGTTCAAAACAGAGTGGAGGAAATCATAGTAGACGATGCAGGGCGAGTCCATGTGCTTAAGCATCGACCGGCTGCGAATCAGATTTCGGAGGTCTCCGTTTTCGATGACTCTGGGCGCGAAGTAGATCAATATTTGCTCTCAGATTCAGCTAGTGCTCCGTTCCTAACCGAATCAGGTGTACTGTGGAAGGCTGCAAATGCAATTGTCGCAGGTCACACTTTCATTCCTCTATTGCTATCTGCTGGGAAGCGGGATGTTAATGAGATCACTCCTCAAGAAGTGATTACGGGAAGTCTTCTAAATGGCGGCTATTTCACGTTCGGTTGTCTTTCAGAAGTTATT
>JAFARV010000376.1 GCA_019245255.1 Acidobacteriaceae bacterium
GTGTTTGAGGCCCTAAGCGGCCGTCCGCGCGGAGATTGTTCTGCTTTTGATACTCCCGAACGGCCGCCCGCGTCTTGGGCCCGTCCACTCCGTCCACTGGTCCGGGATCGAAGCCTTTGTCCTTCAAAGCCTGCTGAGCAGCACGAATGTCATCGCTGCCTTGCGCTGCCAGAACGGACGGAAACAAACATAAGCCAAGCGCCATTGTCGAGGAAACAATCAACTTACGCACTTTCTTCTCTCCTTCGCAGTTAGACGCGCTCACCGGGTGCGTGCTTCCATCTTTTCCTGCTCCGGCCGGTAATCGACGTCGTAGGTTTTGAAACCCGCCTTGGTGAGCCCCCACTGCGCCTCATGGCTCTTCATGAAGGTATTCCAAACGAATCCCGTCCGGAGATTTTCAGCCATCAACATCGTGATTCCGGTATCTATGCCGACCACATCATGGTCGAACCAGTTCTTAAGCGGATTAAAAGCATTCACGAATCCATAGCGGCACCAGGCGTCCTTTTCATAACGCTGCTTGACGTAACGAAGGACGCGCAGCGTGGCGTTGGGAAGGAATGGCAGCGAGCCTCCCGGTGCGCTTGGCGCCACCGTTCCATCAATCGCTCCCATGGCCGGCGGCCCACCCCAAATCTCATAACCATGCTCAGAATCGGAAGCGGTGATTCCCCACAAATCGTTACTGTAGTCGGGGAATTGGCGGCTCAGTTCAATACAGAACAGCCGATGTGCTTCAGTGGCGTAGATCGAATTCAGAAAGTAATCGGCATACTGATCGCGCCGGCCCCTAAAATCGAACCAAGCCTGGGAGTATTGATGAACGAACAATGGTGCGAATGCTCCGATATAGCGAATTCCTTCGTACTCAAACGGCGTCCGCTTCCAGGCATTCCAGGTCTCGACCGATAGTGGATGATTCACTGATCCAAGGCCCAGCAGATAAATCATCATGAGTTCGCTGTAGAGATCCCATCGATACGGCAGAAACCCGACTTCGGGCGACCATCCTTGCGGCAGCAGCGAGGTGTCTTCCGATAGCCATCGCCACTGAACGCGGCCGAAGATGTCGCTCGCCAGGCGGTCGATCTCCGCTTGCCGGAAGTGTTCGCGGCAGGTGATCACACCGCACAGCAGCATGGACGTGTCGATCGAGGACACCTCAGAATCCCAGATGCGTTCGCCCGTTTTCATATTTGCGAAGTGATAGAAAAAGCCGCGATGGGTGGGCATCTGCTCGCGAAGGAACGACAGGACCCGAATCACCCGCTGGTGTGCCTCGGGAGTCGAAATGTAGCCGCGTTGATGGCCTATGCAAAGCGCAGTTAATCCAAAGCCCGTCGATGCGATGCTCGCCACAACAGTGTTGTCCGCCGTCCGAACATTGCAGCGGTCCTTCACCAGTCCCGTATCCGGATCCGCCTGGTCAACAAAGAACTGGAAGTTCGCGCGCTCGAGCTCCTCCAGAAAACCATCGTCCTCGGGAGAAATTCCTTCCATTTGAGGCTGTGGCTGCTTGGGCGTTTTTGCAGCAGTCGCCGCGCTACATACCCCTCCGGCCAATTGCGTCACCAGTGTGCGTCGAGAGATCCCCACGCAAATCACTTTAGACGATGCGCTTTGTCGGATCCGGACTCTACCCTAGGCCTCGTCATAGAATTTGACCGGGAGGTGACCGCTTTTGACCGCCAGACATGCCGCTGCTGTAACGGGATCTGCCCTGCTGGTGTTTGGCCTTGTGACTGTCGGCGTAATCCTGGCTTTGCGGGCGCGTCCCCTGCTCGAAACGCGCATTACCGGTGCTGTCGTGACTGAAAACGACGACCCTCGCAAGCAGATGCCAATCGCAAATGTGTCCATCACTGCTGCGAATGCTGCCTCGAAAACCGAAACAAAGTCGGACAGTTCTGGATATTTTTCCCTGGTCCTGCCGCCGGCCCTGGGATCTCGCGGGCCTGTACAGTTGACGTTTCAGCAGAGCAATTATCAGCCGCTCCAGTTGAGCGTCGTTCCTGAAGGCGACATTGTGCTCGCGCGCATGATGCCGCTTGAGAGTGCGCCGCGTCCGGCGCATGCTGCGCCTGAAACAGTGATATCGGACCCCCGGATTCGCTACACCGTTAAGATCGCGTCGACTCAAAATGTGGGCGCCGTCGTGCGCACCTTCGAAGTCGTGAATAAAGGAGGCGTCCCTTGTAAGCCGCCTGCGGCGTGCTCGCCCGATGGCCGCTGGACGGCCTCCAGCCATCCATTTACGCTCGAGGCGCCTCCACAAAATCAGTTACAGAACGTGCGAGTCTCCTGCATTGCCGGGCCTTGCCCATTCACGAAAGAATCCCACGAACTGATCAATGACAATCGCGTCCTCCGGATCTCCGCGACTGCCTGGTCCGACACCGCAACATTCCTGGTAGAGGCTGACGTGGTGCATATGGTGGTCAGCGACATGGTCCGGCAGGCGTTCCCGGTGATCTTTGG
>JAFARV010000529.1 GCA_019245255.1 Acidobacteriaceae bacterium
ACTCATCGATGCGCAGATGTCACGACCATCACGGATGATATGAACGAATCTCGCATTCGGCCAAAGAGTATGCAACGTATCGAGGTGCCGCAGATAGTCGGGATTTTTGCTGCCGACCCGTGTCTTTCCCCGCAACGCACCGCAGCGGTCAAATAGGGCGCTGATGAAGTCTGAATACTGTGTCGACCCGGCTCCGATGAGTTCGCAGAGCATTGCTTCTGTGAGCCCCAGATCCGCATTCTTACAGGTTCGTAAAATGTGCGGGACCAGATCTCGGGTCGCACAGCCGCTCTCCGTGATGCCGGTGCCGAGTTCATACCAGGTCCCGAACCAGCCGTTTTCCTGCATCACGGCAAGCTCCGGGTGGCTGTCCAGCATATGTTGCAGCAGCGTGGTTCCGGACCTCTGGCAGCCCACAACAAAAACGAAGGGATTGTTCATATTCGGATTTCCGACGTGATATCGACTCCTTCTGCCTCAAGTAGGGTTTGTGTGTTTCGATGGCAGAAACCCAACGAAAAGGTAGTCTCCCGTCCAGTTACGGTAAGACGCAAAGCGCGTCCGTGCCCAAAGGTTTCCTGAAGTGGCTCGCTCCAGTGCACGTCGCTGTCAATTTCGGGAGTGACGAACACCGCAATCCCGTTCGCTACCCAACCTCGAGCCGCACCTGCCAAGTAAGATTGGAGCGCAGAAATGCCATAACGCAGTAAATGAAAATAATCGGGACTTAGGCCAAACTCAATCGAGCACGAAGGTAAACCGTCGGGCAGCTCGTACACAATCTTCAGAGCGAAATCGAAGAATGATGAAAGATAGAGTAGTTTCGCAAGCCCGAACGCCTGACTACCCGGCTCATCATTAATCAGGCGAACGCAAACAGCCGGACCATCCGGGATCACAATGTCCACGCGATACCGGTCGTGTTCGAAGCCGATATCCGCAAGCGCTCCAGGGTGGTGGGGCGGAGTGTAGACATTCAGGGATTCCTGAAGGTGCCAATCATCCGACGGGTTTCCGATCAACATGGCGCCGCCGGCGTCATCCACACAGAATGCTGCAACGATCCGTCCACCCCAACGTGCAGAAACAACCACGAACAATGCGCCGTTTTTTACTACAACTTCCTCTTCACCGTCGTTATCAAGATCGGCGAAGTACGCGTGACACTCGCCGTCCTGCTGAGTCTTCCAGTAAGCCGCTTCGGCAATTACAGCCGCATGCCTGCTATGACTGGCGATCGCGCACATAGGACCGGCAGGCCCGCCATCACTATCGCGTTCGCCATGCGCCCCTTCTGAGGGGGTGTGCCACGCTGACTCCCAAGTCGAGGCTAAGAGGTGCTTTTCGGCGAGGGCAATTAGCGCAGGGTCCGCATTCAACCGGCAAAGTTCTTCTACCCGGCGGCGGGACCAATCAAAATGTGTCTGGTATCGTATCCAGCGCTCATCTGAGAACCAGTTCTCGTACAGTTCGCCCGCCCGAAACTGTCTTGCCAGTTCGACATAAGTGCCGCCGTCCACCGCAATCGGACCGGCGACCCGCGCTGTACGTGCCCATTCGGATACTTTCACGGGCTTTATCCACGAGTTACATCGCGTCCACCGGAGTAAACTCTCAAATTGATCCGGACCGCCGGACTCCCATCCGACTGCGGCAGGTTTCTCCATATCGTCCGCGTAGACGGCAATAAAGTCTGCGTCGAAGCTCGAGGCGTTTAGCTTCGCGAGCCACTGCAACTGCTCGGCTACGCGGCCCCAGTGCTCTTCGTTTCGGGGCGGAATGCAGTGCCTCAGGTTAATAGCAATCGGCACCGCAATCAGATCTGTACCCCGCATTTCGTAAGCATGAAACAGCTGAGGCTTCCACTCCGGGCTGGTATCGTATCGCGAGCGCTCAGAATTAGCCCCATGGTTCGGCAGAAGAACGCGGTCATCGATGAATACGTAACGATAACCGCCGTTGTATAAAGCGCCATCCGTGAGAACAGCCGGCATGCATGCGGTGTCCCAGACGCGCTCGGGAGGCCAAAACCCCCGAATTTCGCACGGATCGATTCCAAACTGCGCCTCATATAACCGTAACTGCTCATTCAACTGCCGGATGTTAAAGTCGTTCGGAAAGAATCTCGGGATGTTCTGGGCGTACACGCTGCCCACGATCTCAAGTAGTCCATCTGCGTACATCTCGGCAATACGGGCAAGGAAACGCGGTTCGTGCCAGGCAATCGCTTCCAGCAGCGTTCCACTTATATGTAAGTTCGCGGGGACGCGATGGATTCGATGCAGGTGCAGAATATATACAAGGCCGCGCCGCTCTTCTACTGATCCGAGCGCGTAGCTGATACCCGTCCGATCGCCGTATCCGTCTGAGATGATGTATTGATTCGCGTGGTGAACAATCGCAAATGCGATTTCAGGGCGTGACACGTCCGGATCACATTCGATATCAGACATAGGTAGTAGAAGTACGTCCCCGGACGCTTACCATACCACTACCGGAAGAGTTATT
>JAFARV010000855.1 GCA_019245255.1 Acidobacteriaceae bacterium
CTCTCGCTTCAGGGGCAACCCGACATCACAGCGAACGCCACTCACCTGAACGCCGCTAACAAGCTCTTGTTTGCCGCGGAGATCGACTTGCCGGCTCCGGGAGATTGGCGCCTCAGCGCGAGCGGAACACAACTTGGCCAGCGCTGGCAGGCATCGGGAACGCTGCACGTCCTGTCTGAAGAACCCGCAGCAGTTGTCTATTGGCCGTATTTCGCGCTGGTGCCGGCGTGTATCGCACTGTTTGTCTTAAATCAGTATTTGAAGCGGCAACGCCTGCGCAGACGCCTACAATGACGACCAGTGCGGACAAAGGAATTTTGAACGGTTGAGTAAATGCCAGAGTTGCCGGACATCTTAGGGTACATTGAAGCTCTTTCACCGCGCGTGGTGGGCTCCCGATTGGAGCGGGTTCGAGTGGCGACACCGTTTTTGCTTCGCACCGTCGATCCACCGCTTGCGGCCGCTGAAGACAAGGCTGTCCGCGAGTTGCGGCACGTAGGTAAGCGCATCGCATTCGGACTCGAAGGCGATCTTTGGCTCGTGTTGCATCTGATGATCGCGGGCCGGCTGCATTGGCGACCCCCTAATGCCAAGCTCTCCGGACGCCAGAATCTCGCCAGCTTAGACTTTCCTGAAGGGTCGCTCACGCTGACGGAAGCGGGAACGAAACGGCGAGCGGCGCTGCATTTGTTTCGCGGTGAGGAGGCACTGCGAAGAATCGATCCGGGCGGCATCGACGTTTTCGCGGTTGATCAGGCAGGCTTTCGGGCGGCTCTCAGTGCGCGCAATCACACTCTGAAGAGAGCGTTGACAGATCCGCGCATCGTTAGCGGCATCGGAAACGCGTACTCGGATGAGATCCTGCATGCCGCGCGACTTTCTCCTATTGCTCAAACCCAAAAGCTCGATTCCGACGACTGGGAGCGTCTCTTTCGTGCGACAAGAGCAACGCTCGAGCTCTGGATAGAGCGTTTGCGTTCGGAAGCTCGAGAACGTTTTCCTGAGCAGGTTACCGCTTTTCGACCGGACATGGCAGTTCATGGAAAATATGGAAGCCCATGTCCTGTATGCGGCGAGAAGATTCTGCGCATCCGCTACGCCGATAACGAGACAAACTACTGTGCACGCTGCCAGACGGGAGGGAAGGTGCTTGCAGATCGTGGATTGTCCAGGCTGCTCGGAGCAGATTGGCCGCGCACTTTAGAAGAGCTCGAGACGCTACGGCGGTCCTAAAGTAAACAGCTACTCCGTTCTGAGTGCCTCGATGGGATCCACTCTTGTGGCGGTCCGGGCGGGCATCAGCGCTGCGAGTGCGGCGACCGAAGCAAATATCAGCACCACCAAGGCGGCAACACCTAGATCATGTTCGGGCCGAATCTGCACGACACTGTTCAAGAGTTGCCGGGCTACCCACCCTACAAAAACTCCGGCCGTGAGTCCCACACCGAGCAGCCATCCAACCCGCCGGTATACCAGCGAGAAGATGTGCCAACGGCGCGCTCCGACAGCCATACGTACGCCAATATCGCGTGAGGAGCTCTGCACCTCATGACTGATGACGCCGTAGATGCCAATAACAGCTAAGAGAAAAGCGAGCGCTCCAAAGGCGCCGAACAGCCAGTTTTCTAGCCGTTCGAATTTCAGTGAATCGGCGATGATCTGTTGCATCGTTATAGGAGTGCGAAACGGCAGAGTCGGATCAACGTCGCGATAAACGCGCCTGAGGGCGGGAACGATAGACGCGGGCGAGCCGGCGGTGTTAATTGCGAGGTGCATCATCGGGAGGATCATGGTCCGCATCTGCACGGGAATCTGGCTAACGGGCCAGTCCATCTCTGCGTACGGCGGGTCGTAAATCCAGTGGCGCACATTTCGGACGACACCGGCGATCCGAACCTTCTCGTCACCGTCGTCGATGAACATCGTCAGCGGATCGCGTCCCTTCGGAACGTAGCGTTCAACGAAACGCTCATTCACTACCGTCACACGCTGCGAGTTGGGTGTGTCGATGTCCGCATTGAGAAAGCGACCGCGGACGAGTTGAATGCCAAAAACGGAATAATAGCCCGGCGTCAGGATGCGGATCTCCGCAAGCCGCTCCTCGGTTGGAGCGTTCGGAGGCTCGCCTGATAGGTGCACGTCTTCGTTCCAGCCTGCGCTCTGTATAGGTAACATCTGAATCAGGCCAGCGCTGCGCACACCTGGGATAGCGCGGACCCGTTCGAGCAGAGGCAAGTAAAAGTTTACATACGCATCTCGCTTCTGATAGTTGCCTGCTGAGAGATCGATCTCGGCGGTCAGGATATGCGACGGATCAAATCCGAAGTCCTGGTGGCGCAATCCCGAAAGACTGCGGAAGACGAGACCCGCTGTAAAGAGCAGCACCAGCGCGAGCCCCACCTGCACAACAACGAATGCAGCGCGCAACCGACTCTGTACCCGCTCGGCACCGGCGCGCGTCCCGGAGCGCAAAACCAGATTAACTGAACTGCCCGACAGGCGCAAAGCCGGGACCAGACCGGCAAGCAAACTGACCAGAACGGAGATCGCAACTGCAGCGATGAGGACACGCCAATTGATCTGCACTTCCGAGCCGCGCTGCAATGCTGCGATCAGGAGCACGCTGATAGCATGCAGCAGGCCGTAGGCTAGGCCCACGCCGACGATCGCACCCGCGATGGCATAGGTCAAGTTCTCAGATAAGATCTGGCGAATGAGTGCGAGACGATGCGCGCCGAGCACAGATCGCACCGCCATCTCGCGTTGCAGCCGCACACCGCGCGCGAGCAGCATGCCTGAGATATTCACGCATCCGATAGCGAGGATCGCGATCACGGCGTACAACAGAAGACGTAACGCGGCACCTGCGGAACCATTCATAGACGTTGTCAGGTCTACTAATTTCGCTCTGCGGCCTTTGGTATCGGGATAGGCGCGGCCGAGTTGTTGCAGAACGGCGTTGAACTGCTGCTGAGCAGCCGCTGCACTGATACCCGCTTTCAGCCGCGCGATGGTCATGATCCAATGATTTCCACGGCCGTCG
>JAFARV010000914.1 GCA_019245255.1 Acidobacteriaceae bacterium
CCGCCTGCTCGAGAAGGATTCACATTCAGACAAACCCCCGTCTGCTGTTCCCGGCACGTTCGACATCGGCCGCAGGCCACATTGAACGGGACCGACACAAGATCGCCGACATCGATAAACTCCACGTCCGCACCCTTTTCAATCACCTCTCCGGTGATCTCGTGACCCAACACAATCCCCTTCGGTGCGGTGGTGCGCCCTCTCACCATATGCTGGTCGGATCCGCAGATGTTCGTAGATACGATCTTCAATATCACCGCATGTTGGATTGCGCGTCCCCGCGGATTCTGCATCTTTGGAAAGTCGATCGCCTGAACCTCGACTTTTCCCGGCCCCAAATAGACCAAGCCTCGATTTGCCGCCATATGTCACGCTCCTGCTTCAAGATTTCTTCGCAAAGCTGCGCGCCGCGAGTAGACTTGGCTAGATCCGCGCCAAGCCTGCCCGAGCACAGAACCTAACCTATCGCAAGCACCGCGGCGAGCGCGGGCGACCGGCCCTCGCGTGCAAACAATACTCCAAAACGTCCTTGCGACCCTGAGTTTTCAGGCCAGCTTACCGACAATCTCCCGGTACTCGGATTCCGTAAACGCGCGGCAGGTCTCTGATGTCACACTGCCTTGCGCATTCGTGGTCAGAATCGCGCGCGCAAGCGCCGCGTCGTCGGGCGCTTCGATTACGGCGATCATGTCATGCTTGCCCGTCACCATGTAGAAGTCCTTCATCCTGACACCTGCGCTTTCAAATCCCTTCCGCGCTGCGTCCAGCCGGGAGGGACTCTGCTTAATATTCTGCAGTCCCTGCGGTGTCCATTTCAGCATTGCAATGTAAGTCGGCATGAGTATCTCCTGTACCGAAGCATTCTATTCCAATTCGTTCCCGCTTGGGCGGGCACACTGCACCCGTACTGCCGTAACGAGGTACAGGAAAATTCTGAACTCAAGAAGCTTGAGCACCCCGCCGATCAATCCCCCATATGCAAGACAAGCTTCTGCACGGAGGATTGCACAGCTGTGCAAACCCGACTCGTTCTTTCAGCTTCGGAAAAAACATATTCGCCTGGTTATGCATGTCGCTCGTGTTTGGCCTGCCTTCGAGGGCGATTGCTCAAATCAATCTATCCCCCGCAAAACCTGTACTCGCAGCCGGCGGTTCCCTCACGATTACGGCCGACCGTCCAGTCACGGTTAGCCTTTCAGGCACAGGTTCTCTTTCCAACCAGGCTTCGAGCAGCTTCGTTTACACGGCTCCTCCCAGCATCGTGCCGCAGCATATGCTGAGCGGATGCATGGTGTTGCCGAGTGATTCGGTTTTCAACACCCGCATAGATAGCCTTCCGGTTCAGGCCAATTCAGACCTCTGGACCAAGTACACGCTTTCGAGTGGAATGTTCATCGGGTACCAATGGGGCATTAACATTGTGGATAATTCGACCCCACTCACTCCGCTGTACTTCCACTACACCACGCAACTTAATGGCACTTCGTTTCCGATACCGGCGCTGCCGGATAAGAAACGGGAGACCGGCGCATTTACCGTGGATAGCGGCAACGATCATCACGTTGTAATGCTGAATCGTGACACTTGCCAAATCTATGAGAGTTATCAAGACAATGTTGCAGTTGACGGCTGTCCGAACTGTAACGCTGCCAGCGGGTGGACTTATCCATCAACCAGCTATGTCCAGCCGACGGACGGCACCACCGATGCTGCAGGCCTGCCGATCACGCCGCTCACCCTCCACCTGAGTGAAATAAAAGCCGGTGTCATCAATCACGCCCTCCGTTTCACGGCCTGTCTCGGATGCATCAGTCCTCAGTTTCTGTGGCCGGCAACAGGAAGCACGGCCTGGCAAAATGGGGCTCCTCCCATGGGAGCGCGTTTCCGGCTAAAGGCAAGTTATGACATTTCAGGATATGCCCCCGCGGCTCAGGTCGTTCTCAGAGCACTCCGGCAGTACGGGATGATCCTTGCCGATGTCGGCACGTCGGGTGCGATCACCGCTTCTAGCGACGTGACAGAAGATGCTACCGTCGTCCAGCAGCTCAGCGGTCTTACACCGACTTATTCCGATTTCGAAGTGGTCGATGAATCGAGTCTCATGCTGTCACCGGCATCGAGTGAAGTGAATCCGGCGAATGGATACGTGGTGCCTGCAAACTACGCTGTCCTAAAGGTAACCGATGCGGCTAACCCTGCTAATACGGTCCAGGTTCCAGTAGTCATCCAGCCAATTGGTGTCGGAACTCCCGATCCCACCATCACCGTGCAAGCGGGAACACCCGGGTTCCCGATTAAATATTGGGTAACAGGCACGGCAAACCAGAATGTAACCTGGTCCATCAGCCCCGCTTCGGGACTCGGAAGCATCGGTCCAGACGGGACTTACACGGCTCCGGCAAATGTCGCGGGACCGGCGCAGGCGACCGTGACAGCAACCAGTGTTGTAGATCCAACTGCCTCGACAAGCATACAGATCAATGTCATTCCTGCCGGCATTGTTCGCATCGACTCCGGAAGCACAAACGCCACCGTGGATGACAGCGGCAATACCTGGTTGCCGGACATAGGTCACGAGACTGGCGGCTACGCCAATATCAACGACAGTTATCCGGTCGGTGCCTGGGGTAAAAATGCTTCTGTGTACCAGACGTATATCTATACCTGGGGCGACGACATCGTCTACCGTTTCCACGTACCAAACGGCTCCTACACTGTCGGTTTGACGCTTGGTATCGGCGGTTGCAGCGGGCAGTACAACACGGGATCGTGGGACAACGGCCTCATCTGGGGTCCCTTGAACATTGAAACGCAGGGCCAGATAATCCTGCCTAATTGGAATCTGGGCACCGCAATCAACTTCCAGTGCCGCACAGCTAATACGGTATCGGTGCCTGCGATGGTTACCGACACGAATCTCGAAATCGCTCTCCGCGCAACGGGAGGCAACGGTACACATTCCGCGCCCATACTCAATGCGCTCACGATTCAGCCCACTACCGTTCCGTATCAAGCTCTGCTCACCACCTCGACACTCAACTTCGGCAATCAGCTGCTCGGGGCTGCCAGCACCGTCCTGTCCACGACGATATGGAACAGTGGCAATGCGCCTCTACCAATCTCCGGAGCTTCCATAACGGGTCCGAACGCGGCCGATTTCGCGATTGCAAGTAATGGCTGTCCCGCTACCCTCGCTGTCGGTAGCAGCTGCCAAATCTCGGTCTCATTCACGCCTATCGCGGGTGGAACACGGTCGGCGACGCTCAATATCGCAGTTGGCTCGCCCAATTCACCCGAAGTAGTCAGTCTGGTTGGCGCAGGTTTGGCCACTCCTCAAGCCTCGCTCACGCCCAGTGCGCTGGTCTTCAGCAACATATCCATCGGGAATGCTTCAGCGTCGCAAACAGTCACGTTATCGAACCCTGGGAATTGGCCGTTAGCGATTTCCAACGTTGCAATTACGGGTCAGAATGCGACCGACTTCTCAATTTCAGCTAACGGATGTCCGGCCAGCCTCGCCGTGAATGCGAGCTGTCAAATATCAGTCACATTCAACCCCACTGCAATGGGCGCGCGTTCTGCTGCGCTTACTTTCACCGACTCTGCGGCCGGTTCGACACAAAGTATCAGCCTAAGTGGCATGGGTAACGGCGTCGCCTCTCACGTCAAAAACTCCGCCTACGCGTACACGATGCCGATTACAATTAATCACCAGCTTGTTCCAAATACGGATCAGGTTAATTTCCCGATACTGTTTTCCGGCACTTACTCGTTCCTGGCCACAACCACGAAGGGTGGCAGCGTTCAGAATGCAAACGGCTACGACATCATCTTTGCATCCGATGCTGCCGGCGTAAATAAGTTGAACTTCGAGCGTGTTGCCTACGATCCGACCACCGGTACAGTCCGTTACTGGGTGCAGGTTCCCACCGTGTCGCATACGGCCGATTCAGTCATCTACTTGCTGTACGGATCCTCCGTAACAAACGATCCGTCGAGCCCATCCGCGACCTGGAACAATAATTACAAGGCTGTGTGGCACCTCGACGAAGCATCAGGAACGACGCTTTACGACTCGACCGGCGCAAATAGTGCGACCAAGACATCAGCATCGGATCCGCTAGCCGTTCCTGGCTTCATCGGTGGCGGACAGTTCTTTACGAACACCACCTTCAATGGTTCATCGCTCAACAATTTTGCACTAACGGCTGCTAGCCCCGCCACAAACATTACCGCGAACGGCATCACCGTTTCGGTGCTGATGAATTGCAACTCAACCAATGTATATGGGGGAATCTACAGGCGTACGGCCGCAGCGTCCGATTCAGTTACGCAAGCGCAAGTCGCGCTGACCGTGAACGAGCAGTCCGGCGGCGACGTGGGCTACTGGGTAAATGGGAGCCTGGTTGATTTCGGCTCGGCATACACGCCGGGCACGTGGGCCTTCCTTACTGTTACTCACAACTTCTCGACTGGCCTTGTGTCGCTTTATCTCAATGGCGTACTGAGTGCTACAAAGACGCTCGGAACCGTGCCTGCATCTAATCCCGGCTACATCGATGTGATCGGGAACCGCGCTTACGGCTGGGCCCATCACAACTTCCCGGGTACGCTCGACGAACTCAAAGTAGCCGCCTCGGCAATGACGCCCGATTGGATCGCAACCGAGTACAACAACGAAACCAATCCCTCCGCCTTCTACTCGGTCGGATCTGTCCCTGCGGCCACGCAAAGCGTCAGCCTGAATGCCATGAGTACGGGCTCCGCCTCGCACGTGCAAAACTCCGCCTATGCGTACACCATGCCGATCACAATCAATCATCAACTTGTTCCGAATACGGATCAGGCCAGTTTCCCCATGCTCTTCTCTGGTACTTACTCGTTCTTGGCCGCAGCGGCGAACGGCGGAAGTGTTCAGAACGCAAACGGCTACGACATCATCTTTGCCTCTGATCCCGTGGGCGTAAATAAGTTGAACTTCGAGCGTTCTGCGTACGACCCGACAACCGGTACCGTCCGTTACTGGGTTCAGGTTCCCACCCTGTCGCATACCGCTGATACCGTCATTTATCTGCTGTATGGAGATTCTGTGACAAGCGATCCTTCGAATCCATCCGCTACTTGGAACAATAACTATAAAGCTGTTTGGCATCTCGACGAGACTTCGGGAGCGACGCTGTATGACTCGACGGGTGTAAACAATGCCACAAAGACGACAGCCTCGGATCCGCGCCCTGTTCCTGGCCTCATAGGTGGCGGACAGTTATTTACAAACACAACATTCACGGGATCACCGCTTAACAACTTTGCACAAACGGCTTCCGGTCCCGGCACGAACGTTACGGCGAACGGGATCACGATTTCAGTGCTGATGAATTGCAACTCAACGAATGTCTATGGAGGAATCTACAGGCGCACCGCCGCAGCGTCCGACTCAGTTACACAAGCGCAAGTCGCGCTGACCGTGAATGAGCAGGCCGGCGGCGACCTGGCGTACTGGGTAAACGGAACCATGGTTGATTTCGCCGCCGCATACGCGCCAGGCACATGGACATACATTACCGTCACTCATAACTTCTCAACCGGACTGGTGTCGCTCTACCGCAATGGCGCGCTGGTCGCAACCAACACGCTCGGAAGCGTCCCCGTATCCAATTCCGGCTACATAGATGTGATCGGAAACCGCGCCTATGCATGGGCCGCTCACAACTTCCCGGGTACCCTCGACGAACTCAAGGTGTCCGGCTCTGCAATGACCGCCGACTGGATCGCAACCGAGTACAACAACCAGACCAATCTTTCAGCCTTCTATTCGTTCGGAGCTGTTCCAGCAACAGCGCAACCGGCATCCCCGGTAGCTACGGCCATGCGCGTGAGTGCCCAGCTGTTGACAACGAGTGCTGCTCCCCAAACAGCGCCGTCCGCTAAGACCGTAACAGCGTCGGTTGCGACACCGTCCGCAACGCCTGCCAACACCGCAACAGCGTCGGTTACGACACCCTCCGCAACGCCTGCCAAGACCACAACAGCGTCCGTTGCGACACCGTCCGCAACGCCTGTGAAGACGGCAACAGCGTCCGTTCTGACACCATCCGCAGCGCCCGTGAAGACCGTAACAGCGTCGGTTGCGACACCGTCCGCAACGCCTGCCAAGACCGCAACAGCGTCGGTTACGACACCCTCCGCACCGGCCGCCAAGACCACAACAGCGTCCGTTGCGACACCGTCCGCAAC
>JAFARV010000977.1 GCA_019245255.1 Acidobacteriaceae bacterium
AGGCGTTCCTTGAGAACTTCTGTACCGCCGGCCAGCCGCCCCACCGCACGCCTGAATCGGGGGAGCTAGTAAGGACGGCGCAAATTCAGCCGGGCGTCTATTTTACTCTCGATGGACCTTTTGTACGTTTGCTCACGTTGTACAGTAACTGCTTAGAAGATCCGGGGGTAATTTCGCAGCAGGACGGGATGTACCCGTATCTTGGAGATACTCAACTCGAGTTTCTTCAGGCTGGTCTCGAAAGGGTAAAGCGAGATAAGTTCACAGGAGCGGTGCTGATCGCGGTGCATCACCCTCCTTACGTTGCGCAGGTCGACGCGACAAATGCCGGCCGGCACGGGAGCAGCCCGCGGGTGCTTCATGACATCGACTCTGCGTGCACTCAAGCGGGAGTGTGGCCGCACGCCATCCTATCCGGCCACGCTCACAATTATCAGCGTTTCACACGTGAAAACGGCGGGCGCGAAACGCCTTTTGTGGTGGCGGGGAATGGCGGACACGCAGTGGCTCATCTGACGACCAAAGGCATGCCTGCGATTCGCGTCCCGGTGGTGCAAGATGCGTTGTCGAACGGCAAAGACTCGGTCACATTCGAGAGCTACGACGATCAGAACTTTGGGTATCTGCGAATTATTGTGAATGAACAGCAGTTACGGATCGAGTATCATCCGGCATCGGACGGTCCGGCAGCAAAGACTCCGGATGACTTCGTAACCGTTGATTTGGCTACGCACAAGCTGGTGCACTACGACGCGACCGTGAAGCGCCGCCGTCACCCGAAGCGAGGCTAGACCTTACCCTGGACGGCGCTGCAGCAAACCTGCCGATTAGCACCTACCACAGGCACGCCGCCACGTACGGCTGTGTCCACAAAGCGAGATGCAAGAGCATAGACTTTGTCCAGGCATCCTGGATCTCTGCTTTTTCGAAGGTGCTGTATTCGGCGTCGTCAAGGATTGGACGGATGGTCGTGGATACGACCGCAGAGAAGGCGATGAGATAGCGTAGGGGCACCACATCGCCAGTGTGAGCAGCGTCCGTTTGATTCTTCTTAGCAGGTGTGTGCCGCTTGCCAATTTCTTGTTGATAATCCAGCCACGCCTGATCGTGCTCGCGTTCACAAGCGTCGATCACCCATTGCACAAAGCGCTTTTTCACAGCAGCCTTATAGGTCTCGTCGGGCTGGCCATCAGGGCCAAAGAAGACCTGTTTCATTTCCGCATGCTGAGCAATGATCGAGCGCCATTTGTCGACCAGATCCTCGGCGTGCGGCGCAAGCACTACGGCCGCTTTACGAAGCTGTTCCCGCGCATTGTTGTCAAAGCCGCAAGCTTGTTCGAGCGCACGCAGTTCCTCGAGCGAAATGGGCGAGGGAGGGAGCGATTTGGATCCAAAGTCGTATCCAGGAATGTGAACGTTGCTGTTCATATCGTTAACCCCCGGATCGCTATCGCCGGTAAGCGTCGTTCAGAATGACGCTTACGCCTTTCCAACCCCAGTACACGCAATGGCGCTGTATCAGGCCCTGGTCGTTGAGCTCGATGGCTTCGACAAAATCCATCTGTTCGCCATCTGGTTTCGCCCGGGGATATTCCCAAATGAGCCTTTTCCCGTCGGTTAGATATCCGGCGCGGTAATACTTTCGAAGGCTCGGTTTTCTCCGGCCAACTTCTCGAAAGAATGGCCTCATTTCGTTGTGTCCGGAGCAGATCCCACGCTCTACGTGCATCAGGTGCGGAATCAGCGGACTTTCAATCGCACCGTCCTCAGCATACAGACTGAGAAGCGCTTCCACTCCTTCTTCAAGCTGCTCAGGAGGAAGCTCTTCGAGGCGCGCCAGCGCCGCATCCCACTCGCGATATATTCTTTCGACTGCATCATTGCTTCTCTCCGGATTCAAAGCACTCGTAACCTGCGGAACCTTGTTGCTCATACGCTCAGGATATGGTCCGATCGAAGGTCATTGTTTAAAGAATGGCTGAACAATCAGGGTGAGCACGCGCAAAATCCTGAGCGCCGCAGCGAACTCCTCTATCAATTCCCGGTGACCGGCCGGCCTGCCGCTAACCTGGAGGTAGCTAATGGCCGAGAACCTGCCACACCACACGCCGGCGCCAACGCCGATGGCCGCAACTGATTGGGAAGGCGAACTGCCCCAATCCGTTCGCGCCGAGTTTCCGTACGTGAACGTGCAGTTCCGCAGCTACCTCGGGCAGAACTGGATCGAGTGTGAAGCAGCGAGCATTCCTCAGACTCTCCTGTTTTTGCGCGATCGCGCGGGTTTCGACATGCTTGTCGATTTGACCGCAGTCGATCGCACACCGGAGCCGCAACGTTTCGAGGTCGTCTACATCTTGTACAGTTTCAGCCGTAACGAGCGTGTGCGCGTGAAGACTCGAGTCGCACCTGGGATCGAAGTTCCATCTATCGCGGAAGCTTTTGCCGGCGCGAACTGGCTTGAACGCGAAGTTTACGACATGTTCGGGATTCGCTTTTCGGGACATCCGAATCTCAAGCGCATTCTGTTGCCCGAGGATTGGCAGGGGTTCCCGCTGTTAAAAGATAAATCCATAACTGATATGGACAACTCGTGGGTACAGCAGCACCTGGGAATCGAAAGCGGGCAGTCGTGA
>JAFARV010001036.1 GCA_019245255.1 Acidobacteriaceae bacterium
AGTAATTGAAGTAATAATTAACCTGCTTCGCGAAGCGGTTCGAGCCGTGTACTGCGTGGATAGATGCGGGCAGGGATTGATCAGGGCCGGTCATTCCGGCACGGCTTAAAACATCAAGAAGGACAGCGCGCTGAAGTGCATCGGACAAGTAAGTGCCTTCGTACAGCAGGCTGCCCGACCCGTACTGATTTTCCGTGACGGCCGGCCAATGTCCGAAGAACGGATGGTCATAATATGCGAGCGGTTTTGCGTGCTCCGGCATAATGAACTCGGCCCAGTACATTACTTTGTTATCGGTGCCCGCATGGTACGGGTCATCTTTAAGCGGCAGCGGCTTCTCCAAATTTGAGAACTCCTGATAGCTGAACCCGGCAGCTTCGCGCAGGGGCCCGGGCGCGCGCACCCAGCGCACGGCGGAGTTTTCGTTCGCGAAACCGCTTTTGAAGGTCATCGCAACACGACCGCCGCTCTTGACATAATTCGAGATACGCTCGAGCAGCGCATCGTCAGCGATGTAGAGAGCAGGAACAATGAGGAGCTTATATGCGGCGAAGTCTTGTGTCTCAGGAAAGACAAAGTCGACGCCCACATTCAAGCGATAAAGTGCATCGTGAAACTGACGTACCAGAGAAGCGTAGTCAGCGACCGGCCGCCCGCCGGACCATTGCGGCCCGCTGGACGTAAACGGCATGAAGCTAATTGCGTTTAGAGAGTCACGGCTCCAGAGGATCGCCACCTGATTCCGTTGCTGAAGTCCTACCAGATGAGAACCGACTCTCTGTAACTCGCGTCCGGTCCTCGTTACTTCCGCATAGGCTCGATTGGGTTCGAAGTCGTGGGACAGAACGCCCTTCCAATAAGTCTCCTGATTTGCAGCAATCGACGCCCAGTGCCAGTATTCGATCATATTCGAGCCGTTCGAAAGGTGCGTGTAAACATCCTGTCGAACCTGTCCGTCGTAAGGCGGAAACTGAAACGCGGAAGTCCAATCGGTGCTTTGAGCGTTGGTCTCGGTTACCAGAAAATTGCCGTGTTTCAGCGAGCGGGTGAAGTCCTCCTGGAACGACTGCTGCGAGCCATCGAAGTGGTCCTGCGTACCGTGATAAACGTTTACTGCCGGGATGTCCAGCGACTCGGTGATGGCCTCCTCGTTCACATCCGCGCGCATGACACCGCCGAAGTCTGTCGTGACAAACTGCCCGGCGCCGCGGCACTCGCGCACAAGGGCAGCCTGCCATGCAAGAAAGTCCGTGACACGCATCTGCTGCCAGCGCGACCACTCCAACTTATAACCGGTGCTTTGTGCTTCGTCTCGGGTGGGCATGTCTTCCCAGCTATTGACGTCTTCGCCCCAGTAGTTCAGGAACCAGGCTTTGTTGAGGTTCTCCGGAGTTTGGAACTTGCGCTTCAGATGATCGACGAACCCGACGAAAACGTCTCGGTTTGAGGCGCCGTAGGAAGCTGTTTCGTTGTCGATTTGCCAGCCGATCACGGCCGGATTGTCTTTGTAGTGCGAAACAAGGTTTCTAATTACCCGCTGAGCGTAGTAGCGGTAAACAGGGTTCTGGATGTCCATGTTCTGGCGCATTCCATAGAAAGTCTCCGCTCCGCCCAGTGGCCGGGCCAGAACCTCGGGGTGTTCGTGATACAGCCAGGTGGGAATCGAGTAAGTCGGCGTCCCCATGATCACCTTGATTCTTGCCTTCCCCATGGCGTCCACGACGCGGTCCATCCAGGCGTACTCGAAATGACCGTCTTGAGGCTCCCACAAGCTCCACGTGGATTCGCCCATGCGGACAACATTTAGCCCGGCGTCTTTCATCAGGGCGATATCCTTTTCCAGGCGTTCGTATGGCTCGTATTCGTGATAGTAAGCCGCGCCATACAGAACATCGGGCATCGCGGAAACGTTCATCAGGTCTCCGGGACCTAGATGGGGCTCGCGTTGCCGGGCGTGGGCGCTTACTCCGACGAAGCATGCGACGCCAAAACACCCCAGGCACACTGCTGACCAGGCAGAAACAGGAAAAGAGCTGTAAGCCATCGGTAACCTTCCGAAGCTATTGGATCACGGTATTCGCTGGACGGATGACGAGATCCGGCGTGTGCAACTGATGCAGCGCTACAAAACCACGGACGAGGATTCGTATTACAAAGCGCTGCGCGCGATCGAGTCGATGAAGCGGACGCACGATCAGGAAGTGCGCAAGGCGAAGCGGGATTTTCGCGCCGATGTGCGCGGGGTGAGGGCGGAGGTGTGGCTCGCGCCGGCGGAGAGGAATCCATCCCCATTAGTACGTCGGGGTTAAGTGAGGAGATCGGTACCGACAATCGGTACTGATAAAGGGAAACTTCTTCGGATTGACTTCGTCCGACTGTGTTCGTACGCTCGTTAAACACGCTTTGTTAGATATATGCGATTCAGACACTTAGTAACTAGCTTCTTAGTCCTGCCCCTGGCGATTTTCATTAACATCGGACGCGCGAATACCACCATTTCTCTGAATGTAAGTGGGGAATACAGCGATCTCACGACGTTTTCCGGTTCGCTCATTTACGATCAGACGGCCGAAGCCTTTACCGGGGGTAGCATCACCGATAGCTCTGGATTAACGGCGTACAGCATCGTCTTTGATCCGCAAACGTATGTGGGTCAAAATGCCTACACAATCACGCCGCCTTCCGGTTGTGTGTCAGGTTGCGATCAATTTGGAGCAGAATTCTACACAGCGGCAAATCCCGGCGGCTTGCCCTATCTCGATCTTTACTTTGCCGGGGACCCCAACACCTTCGCCGGCGGTTCAATCGAACCCGTACAGACGTACGTTGGGTACTTTGGACCGGAATCCAATACCAGCGAGGAAGTAATTGGCGAAGGCGCTACGCGGCAGGTCATTTCCGGTGATCTAACCGCCGTCGCTCCCGTTCCGGAACCGGAGTCATGGGTCCTCTCTTTTTCAGTGGTGGTTCTATTGGGGATCGTTGCGTACCGTCGATACAGCCTGGCTCGACAAATTCACGGAAGCGTCCGGCCTGGCATATAGGGCCAATCGATATTCGGAGATTTCCGTCTGATTCTCGCCAGCGCTCACTGCCCTTGGCCGTGTTGAAAGCGATTCTCGATCTCAGCCCAG
>JAFARV010000035.1 GCA_019245255.1 Acidobacteriaceae bacterium
GCGCTTACGGCTCAAACCTGCCCAACTTTAATGTGAAGACGGACACAGCGCAGGCCACCGCATCGCCGGGCAGTCCCGTTGCGCCTGCGGTGAGCCGGCCGTCTGAGCCAAAACCTGCTGCACCACGGGCGAGCATCCTGGGTGCGCGTCCGGGCACAAAGATTCCCGATGTCGCAGTCGCGCCCAAGCCTGCTCCGAAGACCGACTCAGGACCGCTGTTGCTCGGGGCGCCAAGGCATAAGGCTGCCGGCTCCGATACCGGCGATGCTCCGAAGCCCGCTCCGGGGGACGAATGACCGAGACCACGACCAGCACCGAACATCTGCTGACGCGTACCGTTCAGCAAGGATGGTTCGGGCGCTTCCAGGTTGCGGCTCTCGTTCTCCTGACGCTTGTCGCGATCGTCGGCAAGTTCTATCTGCCCAGGCTTGTACCGCACACCGAGTGGCTCGAATTACCGCTGTTACTGACGGTTTATTTCGGCCTGATGCGGCAGAGTCAGATTCAGGCGCTGTTGTTTGGCGCGTTTGTCGGCTTGGCGGAGGACTCACTCTCTCCCGCGACTCTGCATCCGATTGGAATGTACGGGATCACGAAAACGCTGGTCGGCTACTTTGCAGCATCGGTCAGCACGCGTTTTAACGTCGAAAATTCCGTTATCCGGGTCGTGCTTTGTTTTTTCTTTTACTGCTTCCATGCGTTCTTCTACTGGATCATGCGCCGGGCTCTCCTCGCCCAGGTGATCCCGTTCGATCTGCAGGAAACGCTTGTAAACGGGGGACTAAACTCATTGATTAGTATCCCTTTATTCCTGATTCTAGATAGAATGAAGGTGTCAGGCGCATCCTAGCGCCTGAACGCAAGTACTCCCCGTGTCAATTCTTGAGACCGAACGTAGGCGAGACGAGGAGCTCTCTCCGGAACGGCTTCTGCATGATGATCCCAAGCCTGCCGCCGGCAAAGTTGCCGTTTTTCAGTACCTGTCGGTAGCCGTCTTCGTCTTCCTGATTTCAGGCTTCTGGAAGCTGCAGGTTCAGAACCCGGACGTGTACAGCGAGGCGGCTGAACGCAATCGCATTAAGAGCACACCCCTTCTTGCACCGCGAGGCAAAATACTCGACCGGGATGGCCGGGTCATCGTTGACAACAAGGCATCCTATTCGCTGCTGCTGAACCGGGATCAGATCAAGTGGGAGCACTTGCCCGCGATCGCCGATGCTATGCATCTCGATTATGACGAGCTGGCGCGAAAGATCCGGCGCATGGGTTCGAGTCCGCAGATCATCATCAAGGATCAACTGACCCGGGATGAGATTGCCTTTGTCGAATCCCATCGCGACTCCAGCTCGTACCCCGAAATGGATTTGATTCGCGCCTGGAGACGCCAATATCCTCAAGACGGTTTTGCAGCGCACGTGGTCGGCTATGTCGGTGAGATCAGCGAGTCGGAACTGGATTCGCCCGCGTTCATCGACTATCGTCAAGGCGATTTAATCGGCAAGGACGGGCTGGAACGCGAATACGACACCCGCTTGCGGGGCATCGACGGCCAGGAACGCGTTCTCGTCGACAACATGGGCCGGGAACGCCAGATGGAGACTCAGAAAGAGGCTGTTCCCGGAAAGGATCTGCAAACCACGCTAGACCTGGATCTGCAGGCTGTCGCGGAGCTTGCGATGGAAGGAAAACGCGGCGCGGTAGTTGCCTTGAATCCGCAGAATGGGGAAGTTCTGGCGATGGTCAGCCGGCCTGCGTTCGATCCGAACAAGTTTACGGGCCGCATCAGCCGTTCGGATTGGACCGAAATCGCCGAGGACAAGTATAAGCCTCTGCTTAATCGCGCCATTCAAGCTCAGCTCGCGCCTGGTTCGACGTTTAAGCCGATCATGGCAATCGCGGGCCTGGAATCGGGTGTTATCGACGACAAGACTGAGTTCCATTGTTCGGGAGGGGCTTCGTTCTACGGTCACTATTTCGCTTGTCACCTGAAACAGGGGCACGGGGCGATTTCGGTTCACAGGGCGATTGCGCAGTCGTGTGACGTATTTTTCTACAACGTAGGCAACCGCCTGGGAATCGACCGGATTGCGCACTATGCCGACCTGGCAGGAATCGGCCGTAAAACCGGGATTGACCTGCCGAATGAGACGCAAGGCACGATGCCCTCGACGAAATGGAAGTTGAGGATGTCGCGCCAGAAGTGGTACGCAGGCGAGACAATCTCCGTGGCTATCGGCCAGGGGGCGGTAACTGTGTCGCCCTTGCAAATCGTATCGGCGCTGGGAGGGCTCGGCGTGGGAGGCGAGTGGTACAAACCGCACCTTGTCCGCACCGATAAACCCGTGCTGCTGCGAAAGGCGAATTTCAATCCCGATAATTGGCAGGACGTTTTGTCGGGCATGTGTGCGGTGGTAAATGAGGGCGGGACGGGCCGCGCCGCTCAATTGCCAGGCATTACAATCTGCGGGAAAACGGGCACAGCCCAGGTCGCTGCGACGGAACGAACCAAAGGTGCAAAGTTGAAGAGCGACCTCGCTAACAATGCCTGGTTCGTGGCGTTCGGCCCGAAGGAGAACCCGGAAATCGCAGTGGTTGCGCTGTTTGAGAACGGTCAGGAGAGCTACAATGCCGTCCCGATCGTGCGCGACATTCTAAAGGCATATTTCGATAAAAAAGCACGCATGTTGCATCCGGAGGTGACGCAGGCACAGCCGGCGATTGCGCGCATGCTGCTTTCAATACCGGTGATGGGCGATTTGCAGGCGGCCGGTCTGAGAGGTTTGAGCAGATAGTGTTTGGCAGGACGTTTCGAGATCAGGACTGGCCGCTGCTGATTGTGGCCCTTGTGTTGTGCATTCTGGGCGTGCTTCAGATTTACAGCGCCACGGTCGCTACGAAATGGCAGGACGCGTGGTGGAAGCAGATCGTCTGGATTCTTTCCGGACTCGTCATGATGTGGATTGTCTCCAATATGGACTATCACGTCCTGATGAACCGCATTGTGTATCTCTATGGCGCTTGTGTGCTGGCGCTGATTGCGACGCTGGTGATTGGGAACAAGGTTTTCGGATCGACGCGCTGGATTGGGGTCGGCGGACTTAAACTACAAACGTCCGAGTTCGTCAAAATCATCCTGATTCTACTTCTCGCGAAGCTGCTGACGGATTGGAAGCTCGACACGCTCGAGTGGAGAGATCTGGGCAAGCTCGCTGCGGTTGTTGCGATCCCGATGGCTCTGGTTATGAAGGAGCCCGACCTCGGAACCTCGCTCACTTACATTCCCATTCTGATTTGCAGTGTGCTCATGGCAGGGTTGCGCTGGAAATACCTGCTGATTCTTAGCGGGATCCTGCTAGTCACGCTGCCGATTGGTTATCATTTTCTTAAGCCGTATCAGAAGGATAGGCTTGTGAGCTTCATCTATCCAGACCGCGATCCCAAAGGGACTGGATTTCAGGTGATTCAATCGAAAATCGCGGTCGGGAACGGAGGCATGTGGGGGCGCGGGGCCAAGGAAAGTTCGCAGACCCACCTCGGCTTTCTTCCTGTGCCGCACACGGACTTCATCTTCTCGTCATTTGCGGAAGAGCACGGGTTTGTGGGAGTAGTAATCGCGCTGGTTTTGTATTTCCTGCTGATCATGCAGGTGGTGCAAAATGCGCAGACCGCGACGGATCGTGCAGGTTTGTATATCTGTATGGCCGTAGCGGCATTGTTGCTGTTTCACGTGTTGGTGAACGTTGGGATGGTGGTCGGCCGCATGCCGGTGACCGGAATACCCCTGCCCCTGATGAGTTCAGGAGGATCCAATACGTGGTCAGTGTTTTTGATGCTGGGCCTTGTGAACAGCGTCAGGCTTAGAAGGTTTGTGAATTAGCGGCGTGTCTCCATTCTGGAGGCACGTCCACAATGAAGCAGGGGCCGACTGGAGCAGGATTCGATTTCGGGTCGCAAACGGGATTTGTGATTTGTTGCAAACGTGTGAACCATCTTTTCTAGCGCGAATGTTGTTGAGCTAAGTCTCCGTTCGTGTAAGTAACAAGAAGTTTTGTGCGGACAACTGTATAGAGGTCCGCAGGTCAGGGCAGAGTAAGATTGGTTCCACCTGAGAGCCGCCTTCGAAGTTGCGTCCTCTCATCGGCCGTATAGAACGCCCAGGGACTCGGGCGAAGGCGGTGATCGATGAGTAAGGAACTGGTGATTGCATCCAATCGCCATGAAACGAAAGTAGCGATCCTCGAAGAGGATCAATTAGTCGAGATTTACTATCAGCGAGGGAACGAATACTCTCTCGCCGGCAGTATTCATAAAGGTCGAGTTACTCGCGTGCTTCCGGGCATGCAGTCGGCATTTGTCGATCTGGGGCTGGAACGCGACACGTTCCTGTACGTGTCGGACTTTTTTGAAGAGAACGAGGATATCGACACAGTAGCTGAGGAGAAGCCCAGCCGGCCGGACCGGCGAGATCGCTCACAGCCCAGACCGCTAGAGAGTGTTCCTGTGGTTACCGCTCCTCCCATTGAGGTATCGGCACCGGCGGCGGCTCCCGCAACGGAAGTCGCATTGGGCGAAGAAGGCATCCCGGCGGCGCTGACCTCAGAACCATCACCCGAATCCGCGGAACCAGGCAGGCAAGACGCCGATCGCGGTCCGCGGAACGATCGTCGCGGCAGACGTTCTCGGCGGAGGCGATCGCGCGGGCGAGGATTCCCCGAAAATAAATACGCCTCTCCGGTTCCAGCCGCACAGGACGGAGCGCCGTCCGCTACGGAACCCGAAGCTGAGTTTGAGACGGACGAAGAGTCCGACGAGACGGCCGAGGTAATTATTCTGCCGGGCGAGTCGCTCGCCAAGTATCGTCAGGGTGCAACTGCAACGCCGGAGCGACCACGGCCGGCGTTTTCGCCCACTGCATCGCCCGAAGTTGCCCCGGAGGTAGCTGAGGTCGCGAGTGAGGAAATCGCCGAGCAGGCGGGCATCGAGGAGCGAGCCCGTGAACTCGAACTCGCGGATAAGATTCTGTCGCAAAGGGGCAACCGACGCCCGGAACTCGAAGAACACAAGATCGAAGTTGTCCGGCACGATGAGCCGGCTTCGCCATTCGTAGTGAGCGATATCGACACGGAGGACGAGCCGCCAACGCAGCTTACCGAAGAGGCTGATGCCGCCCGCTTTCCACAAGGAGTCAGCGGTGCGCCGGACTTTCCACAAGAACCTGCCAGTGCGCCCCCCACAGAGGAGCCTCATTCCGGACCCGTTACGGAACCTGCAGCTCAGCCGTTGTCGGGTGATGTTCGTACCGAGTCACCGGTCGAAGCGCTACGAGTGGAAGCAGAATCTGAAGTGCATACTGATGCGGGCGCTGCTGATGAGGGTGCGATTGATGCAACTCTTCCAGACGGGCTCTCTGCGGCAGAACATGCGGAAGACGAAGTCGCCCCCGACGCATTGGAGAACCTCAGCTACGATGCGGCCGACTTCGATGACGTGGATGCAGTCGACCCAATGACGCCTTCACAGCCGGAAACAGAAGGCGAACCGGCAGTGCAGAGTGCCCAGCTGCGAGATCAGGGTGGCAAGTACATGCACCGCGTGTCCAGGCGTATGCGGCGGCGTCGAGGCGGAAATCGTTTTGGACAACCGCAGCAGGCGTTTGAAGGCGCTGCAAGCGGTGCTGCCGCAGCAACGGCATTGCTTCCTCACACCGAGTCCCGGCCCGAGCAGCGCGAACCCGAAGAGCGCTCTGCTGAAAAGCCTGAACGCGCATTGCCATCCATCTCCGAACTGCTGAAACCAGGCCAGGAAATCATCGTTCAGATTGCCAAGGAGCCGCTTGGTCAAAAGGGCGCGCGCATTACATCGCACGTGGCGCTGCCGGGGCGATACGTCGTGTTCATGCCGAGCGTTGCGCATCTCGGTGTCTCCCGCAAAATCGCGAGCGATGAAGAGCGGCAACGCCTCAAGCGTATTCTCCAGAAGCATCGCTCGGGAACCACGGGTGGCTTTATCGTTCGGACAGCGGGTGAGGGCATTCCTGAGGACGAGATTGCGGCTGACATGGATTTCCTGTACAAGTTGTGGCTGGACATCCGACAAAAGGCAGAAAAACGCCCCGCACCGCTGTTGCTGCATTGCGATCTCGACGTTGTCCAGCGTGTTCTTCGCGATCAGGTTACAGAGGAGTTCAAAGCCATCTGGGTAGATACCGAAGACATGTATGAAAACGTTCTCCGGTTTGTACAACGCTTCCAGCCCGCCCTCGTGGGCCGCGTAAAGATGTACACGCGGGAAGCACCGATCTACGACCAATTTGGAATTACCCAGGAGCTCGAGAAAGCACTCCGTCCGAAGGTGTGGCTGAAATCCGGCGGCTACATCGTAATCAATCAGACGGAGGCGCTGGTCGCGATCGATATTAACACCGGCAAATATGTCGGAAAGTCGAACCGCCTGGAAGACACCATTGTCAAGACGAATCTCGAGGCGGCGAAGGAGATCGTTCGGCAGATACGGCTGCGCGATCTGGGCGGCATCATCGTGGTCGATTTCATCGACATGGATGAGCGCAAGAACCGTCAACGCGTAATGCAAGCGCTGGAAGAAGCCATGCAGACTGATAAGGCGCCCTACAAGGTTCTCCAGTTCAATGATTTCGGGCTGGTCGCCATCACGCGTAAACGCGTGAAACAGAGTCTCGAAAGAACGCTCTGTTCACCCTGCCCTTACTGCGAGGCTGCGGGATACGTCAAGAGCGTACAAACGGTAATCAGCGAGATCCTTGTGGAAGCCCAGAAGATCCGCAAGGCGATCGAAGGAAAGGACGCCCTGCTGCGCGTTCATCCTGAGGTTGCCAAAGTTCTCAAAGCGAACGACAACAAATACCTGGAAGAGCTGGAAGAGATTCTTGGCCGCCCTGTACTGGTCAAGGGCGATCCAGCGCTGCATCACGAAAAATTCGATCTGGGATAGCCGCCGACTTCGGGCGAGGTCGTTTAAGACGATCCGCCGAAAGCTCCTGCCGTAGCGCAGCGGAACACGATTCGTCGACCAACTAAGTCTGGCGGACGCGTGCCGTCAACGCCTGCTCGCGAAAAGTCACGATCCCCTCTTGACACCCGCAAACGCGCGGTGATATCGTCCTCACAACGTATATTTCATCGGGAAGGGGAATATTGTGGTACGGATACGGCTGACGCACTACGTGTGTGCATTGATGCTTCTGACTGCTCTGGCCTTTTCGGCTTCGGCGCAAAATTTCCGCGGCCAAGTGCGAGGATTGGTGGTGGACCAGACCGGGGCCACACTGCCTGGGGCCAAAGTAACACTCACAAACATTAATACCGGCGTAACCACGGACAAGCAGACTGACAATGCGGGTCTGTATGTGTTCGATTACGTAGATCCCGGCACTTACACGGTGACCATCGAGGCTCCCGGATTTGGCAAATATGTCCAGGAGAACGTCGCAGTGCAATCCGGGGGCGACGTTACGGTCAACGCGACTCTTAATCCGGGGACGCTGCAACAAAGCGTAACTGTTGAGGCTGCTCCACCCGCAGTTGAGTTCAATTCGAGTAATGAGGAGCTTACGATCGATACGAAGATGGCGAACGACACGCCCCGTCTTGATCGGAACCCGTTCAAGCTTACTCTGCTTGAGCCCGCCGCCATCAATACACGCGGCGAAATGCAGCCTTACAATTCCTGGGCTCCAAACAGCGTCGATCTCGGAGGAGACACGAATCTCAAGAACAATTTGTTGGTGGACGGTAATCCGATTGGCATCGGCCATAAAGCGGGATATCCCCCGAATCAAGACGACGTTCAAGAATCGGTAGTGGCCCAGAATGAGGTGGATGCATCCTCCGGCCACAGCGCCGGCGGCCTTATCAGCTTAACGACGAAAGCCGGCACTAACGAATGGCATGGCGCCGCTTTTTATCTAGGGCGCTATCCCTGGCTGAGTGCGGAGGCTGACCGCACGAGATTTGTCCAGAACGCACAGCGTCAGAACATGTTTGGCGGCACGCTGGGCAACCCGATTCTCAAGAACAAGCTATTCAATTTCTTTTCGCTCGAGAAATGGAAAATCAACTCGCCTGGAAGTTACACCGAAACTG
>JAFARV010000075.1 GCA_019245255.1 Acidobacteriaceae bacterium
TCCGGCACCGAGGGGAAGCGGGATCGCATTAGGAGGCGTGGCGGGCACGGTGTCAGAGGCAACCGTCACAGTTTCCGGAGCGATGGGAGCGGGCTCAGCGCGAACCGCGGCAGCATCTGGTTCCGGAGTCATGCAAACGCGCTCAACTGGAACCGCCGCAACAGGCGGTTCGGCAACAACTGTTTGCCGTTTCGGAGCGGGCGTCGGGTACGACGAAAAGATGCTTCGTGGCGCGCGCGCACTCATGCGGGCGCGGTCGACAATCGCGAGAATGATGGCGCCGCCGATCCAGATGAGTGGGGGCCAATACAGCGAGGTCTCACGGGGAATAGAGGTTCCTGGCACATCGGCGACATGTGACGTCGCACCCACATAGCCCGTTACGAATCCCGCCGGAGAGACGCCCGTCAGGTTGAGAATGGCCTCGGAAGCCAGCATCACACAAAATCCTCCGGTCGCACCAAAGGCGATGCTCTGCCACATCCCGCGATACCCCTCGCTGTCGAACGCAAAAAGAACGATTAGAAGCAGGATTCCGGCAAGAGTCGGAGCCCATGCATAGGGTCCCGGAAAGCTCCTCGCAACAAATGAGCCTGCGATTAAAATTCCGAGCAGTCGCAGCGCATCCAGTTCTCGATCGGGCATCCCTTCCAACTTATACGACTGCTGCAGAAGAAGCCGCGAACTGCTGCAGCAATCGCTCCGCGTTCAGCGCGCCGGCCGGACTTTCTTCGTGCTTGAAAATTGCATAAGTCGGGTACGCATTGGCTAGATATTTTTGGACCCGGTCTTGAATGCCGCTCAGTTCGGATTCGGTGTAGTCCGGCTTGCGGAGCCGAAGATAAACAAAGTCGGCCGTAAGGACGTGCGGTGTTTCCAAATTCTCGTTTTCTGCCAGGCACAACGCGGCGTTAGCGGACTGCAAAGTCTCGTAAACACGATCGCTGAACCAGGTCGCGTTCCGAAACTCGAAAGCGGCCTTGACGGATCGCGGCAGGCAGGACAGAAAGGTTGCAAGCCGGGCCGGGTCAGCCTTGAAGCTCGGGGGGAGCTGAAACAAAATCGGACCTAAGCGATTAGCCTGCTGCAAAGGCGTTAGCGAGTCAAGAAAAACGCGCAGGAAATCCTCGGCACCCTCGAGCTTCAATGAGTGGGTCAGCTTCATGTGCGCCTTCGGAAGGAAGACAAACTCGCCGGGTGTAGCTGCGATCCATTTCTCAAACGTTGCTGCAGAGGCGAGACGCCGATACGTATAGTTCACTTCGACAGCGTTCAACCTCGTCCCGTAATATGACAGGAACTTCGACGAAGGCAGCTTCTCGGGATAGAAACCCGGTTGCCAGCTATCGTAAGCGAAACCTGATGTCCCTGCGTACAGCTTTGCATCCGGCATAAGTCACAGTCCTGCGAACCAATCGTATCCTTCTTCAGCCCAGTAGTCACTCGGCTTTTTGCTCGTGTACTCGATTGACCCGATCCTTTTTATATTCTTAATGCCGTATTTGACTGGAATCGCGAGCCGCAGTGGGGCTCCGTGCTCGGGTGTCAGCGGCTTGCCATTGTGTTCGTATGCAAGCAGCGTTTGCGGATGGAGCGCGCTGCGCATATCAAGTCCGACATAGTAATCCTGATCCGGCGTCGTCAAAGAAACATACGGCGGTAGAGGCCGGTCAGGCGGAAAATACTTACGTGTGAAGTCCGCAAAACGAGCACCTGCCCACTGCACGATGCTACTCCAGCCTTCAATACAGCAGAACTTCGTTATGATTTCTACCCGGGGAAGCGCCTTGATATCGTCGAGATTGAGTGTTAGCGCCGGGCCAGTTCCTGTAGCAACCGCAAGCGTCCAGTCGTCTTCGACAGGGCTTGTAAGCCCAATATTGCCATTCGGCTTCAGCCGTTGCACATTGCGGCCTGAATAGGTCGGCATCAGCCGCGTATTGCTCACATAGCTCCGCCACAATCGGCCATTGCCATTGAGCACGGCACGTTCCACCTTCGGTATTCCCGTTGAATCCTGGTGCGAATGGATCCACAGGTAGCCGCCGGTACCTGCGGCAGTTGCGGCGGCGCCGATCAGAAACGCACGCCTGGTCTGCCTGCGCAGCTCGCCTTCGGACAGGATCACATCGCGTGTCTTATTCATGTGCTTGTAGCGCGTCAGGTGCGTGTGCCGGGTCCTGTGCTCGCGCCGGTTCGTATCCGGCAATCATTCCGCGAAAGTTGGGCCAGCCTGCTCGAATCACCTGCAGAACATGAACGACGAAGAAAACAAGGTAGCCCAGCGTCAGGTAGAAATGGACGAGGCGCGCCCCTTCGTATCCCCCGAAGCAGGCTGCCAGCCAGGCAAGCTGCGCGGGTTTATATATGGCCAACCCGGTGAGCACCGAAGCGGCACCCATAATCACAATTGCCGTATAGCTCAGCTGTTGCGCCGCGTTATATTTCTCGTAACCTGGCTGTTTGCTGCTCAATCCCAGATCGTGAACGACCACTGCCCAGGCATCGGCAAACACCGTACGCGAGCGCGGCAACAGCCAGCGCCACTCCCCGGATAGCACCGTATAACCGATGTATAGTAGCCCGTTGATCACGAAGAGCCACATAATAAAGAAATGTAGGGCCATGCCGTCGGCCAGCCTGTGATCGATCCCCAAACCCGCGTATACCCATTTCGGGAAGAAGTGGAGTGGACCGATGCTATATATGTCGTAGGCCCAATAAATCAGGAGCCCGCTCCAGATCATAAG
>JAFARV010000209.1 GCA_019245255.1 Acidobacteriaceae bacterium
CCAACTTACATCGGAGCAGATCGGTAACTTGCCGTCCACATCCACTACCGGACGTAACTTCGAAAGCTTGTTCCGAATCATACCCGGATTTACTCCACCGGCTGAGCAGAACTCGGCTGCGGGAAATCCCCAGCGCTCCATGGCTACCAATGTGAATGGCGCGCCGAATGTCAGTAACAACGTCCGGCTCGATGGCGCCAATGAAAACTATGCATGGCTTCCGTATCTCGTCGCATACGTCCCGCCGGAGGAGGCACTCGAAACAGTAAATATCGTCACCAACAGTTTCACTGCGGAGCAGGGAATGGCGGGCGGCTCGGCAATCAATGCCGCCATCAAATCCGGCACGAACGAGTTTCACGGCGCCGGCTGGGAATACAACACAAACTCCGATTTCAACGCCCGGCCGTATTTCTTCTATGGCGCCACAGTCGCCAAGAACATCCTGAATCAGTTCGGCGCCGATTTCGGTGGACCGATCAAGCACAACAAGCTCTTCTTTTTCATGGACTGGGAGCGTACGCTTCAGAGACAAGCGATTTCGGGTACCCTGACTCTACCTACACCAGATATCCTCGGTGGAGACTTCTCTCACATATCCACTACCATCTACAACCCGTATACGGGTAATCCGAACGGCAGTGGCAGAGTGCCGTTTGCCGGTAATGTCATTCCCATTCAGTACATTAATCCGGCAACCGCCAAACTGGCTTCATTAATGCCGAAACCAAATCTTCCCGGGACTTCCAATAACTACTTTGGAGCCGCTGACTACTCGTTTACGCGAGATAGCGCCGATATGAAGGTGAACTATAACCCAACCGAGAAAGCATTTCTGTTTGCACGCTATAGCATTTCACCCGACACGATTTTCGATCCCTTCCAACTCGGAGCGGCGGAAGGAGGCACCTGGGACGGTGGCCAGCCCGGTACGGCGACAGGCTGGATCAACAACGCCTCACTCGGCGGGAGTTACACCTTCAGTCCAAACGTCCTGATGGATGGCAACGTCGGATTCGTGCGCCAGCATCTGGCCGCAGCCAACGCCTCCACCAACTACGGATTAAATGTAATGGGAATCCCTGGTACAAATGGCCCTGATGTGCTGCAGAGTGGAATTCCTTATTTCAATATCAATGGATTTGCACCGCTGGGTAACTCGAGCACGGGCAATCCTTTTTCATTTCGCGACAACACTTACACCGGAGTGCTGAATCTTAGCTGGATGAAGAGCAACCATGCGATTCGCTTTGGCGGAGAATATATGCACGGCGCGCTGAACCATTTTCAACCTCAGGGAGGGACCTTCCAGACGGCCCGCGGCTCCTTCCGCTTCACCGGCGGACTTACAGCATTGAACCAGAAGGGAGCACCGGCGCCAAACCAATATAATGCGTGGGCCGATTACCTTCTTGGCTTGCCGCAGGAAACAGGTAAGGCTATTCAGAATGTCTCGCCGAACGCAGTACGAATGTCCTCGTTTGGCTTTTATGGTCAGGATCAATGGCAGGTTAACCAAAAGCTGACGTTCACTTACGGGCTGAGATACGAGTATTATCCGTTTGCCACCAGAGATCACTATGGCTCCTTCCGCTTTGATCCGACAACCGGACTTGTTCTAATCGGTGGCGAAGGTGGAGTGCCCAACGATACAGGTGAGTATGTTCGTTGGGCTAACTTCGCGCCTCGGGCAGGACTCGCTTACCGCATCAGTGAAAGGACCGTTATTCGTCTGGGTGCAGGCATCACCATCGATCCCGATAACTATCGCGACATGCGAAACACCTATCCGGCCGTCATCATTACTGACTTTCCGGGTGCAACTTCGTATCAGGCCGCAGCGAGTTTGGCCGGATTCGCCCCCCCCGGACTTAATCCAATCAGCCCGATTCCAGGAATTCCGGCGCCGGCCCCCATCAATCTGGCGTCCGGCTCAATAAAACTTCCGGCCAACATCGGGACCGAGACTGTTCCGAATCCTTACCGTCGCGGTTACTTTGAGTCATTTAACTTCACCCTCGAACGAGAGCTCGGGTGGGGCTTCAACGGACAGGCAGGATATGTCGGCACGCACGGCGTTCGTCAGATGAATAACGTGAACATCAACGCCGCGCCTCCAGGCGGGGGTACTGCGGGCAGGCTCTTGTATGCACTGTACGGCCTGAGTGCCGATATCAATGCTGCCGAGCCGTTTCAAGGCGTGAAATATAACTCGCTTCAGACTCAAGTTACTCGCCGCGTCGGCAGTGCGCAACTTGGCGCCTCTTATGTGTTTTCGAAAGCTGAAGATTATGCAGACAACAGCACCTTAAGTGGCTTGATGTTTGCGTATCCTTCTTACTGGCGCCGAGACTGGGCGCTCGCAGGCTACGACCGCACGCATAACTTCGAGTTCTGGTCGGTATATGATCTGCCATTTGGCAAAAAT
>JAFARV010000172.1 GCA_019245255.1 Acidobacteriaceae bacterium
AGTCCGAACGGCAGACTCGCAGTGCACGCGTAGCGTCCCTCGCGTCAGCGAGTTCGTTCAAACGAGCTTGCGTCTTGCCTCCGGCTGCTATCGTTTTGCCGTTTCTAGCGTTCCGGTTCTGATGACCCGAGGTCAAGCGGGTCACACGCGCGGGTCACCATGGACGCATCACATCGTTGCTGTGTAAACGACAGCCGACATACGCTGCTGGCGGCGGCTGCCGATGCCCAAAACGCACACAGCCGGATTGATTGCTCGGGATCTACGCTATCGCATACTCCGAACGGTACTTTCGAATCTGCGCCTCACTCAGGGCGGTTTCCTTCACGTTCTCGCGAGACAGCGCACGACCAAGCTGGCTGGCATCGTCCGTGAAAACCTGGGCGTCATAACGCGCGCGCGATGTCGCGACATACGAAAGAGTCTTGTCGATCAGTCCGCGAACACGCGAATCGGTTGTATCTACATGAATCAGGACACGGTCCACGGTCATACCTTGCGATGAGTGGCTCGTCATCGCATACGCATGATCGAGGTAGTTGTACTCCTTGAGATTCCAAGCGACGCGACGACCGTTTTCGAGGCGCACGGCAATGTTACCGTTCTCTTCCATGTGCTCGATGCGCGCAGTGTCTCGGGACGCTACACCCTTCTCCTTCCAAGGCGTCGTGAACTGAATGCGGTCGCCAATCGCGAACGCCCGCTCCTGAGATTCGAATACACTCAGGTTTGAGCGGCTTGCCGGATCGAAAGAAAGGAACCGCTGAGCGGGACCATCGCCCACCTTCACGGACAGAACGTTCTGTTCTGCCTTGACCTCCACGACGGTCCCTACTTGCCCGGATTTGACGCCCAAGGTAGGGAGATTTGTGTGGAACCGGATCGCGTCGCCAGGACGGTAGGAACGAGCATACCGGCGGTCCTCCGCATGCACGTCCTTCCGTGCAAGGACTTGAAAGACGCGTTCCTCTCCGAGGTGCCCTTGGCGTTTCAGCTCATCTCGCATGGCAGAATTGATTTCCTGGCGGCTCTTGTTGTCGGGAGAAACGACCAGAGTGTTCTCTGGGCTCTCGGCGTAACTTCCGGCAATCGCGTTGAAGCGATCCGCCCGGTGCGCCACCTCGTGCACACGTCCCTGCCGCCGGAGTGCCTCGATGCCGTGCTCGATTCTGCCGTTCGCCATCAACACTACAGCCCGCTTCAGATCCTCATCTTTTTGTCGCACAACCTTATTTAAGTGTGCCGTTTTCATTCCGGCCTTTTGCAGCTCCTCAAAGATCCGGCCCGCCTCCACCGATTGATGCTGCCGGACATCGCCAACCATGATGACTCGATCCGACTTCCCGAGGCCACCAAAAAATTTGTGCATCTGCACTGTCGAGGTCAGGCTGGACTCATCAACGAAATAAAGCGTTCGCTTGGTTGGCTCGTCGCCCGATGCAGACCGAAGCAAATACTTTTGAAGCGTCTCGGACTGTACGCCGGATTCCTGTAATGCGTTTCTGGCGCGCGACGTTGGCGCCAATCCTTTCACTTCATATCCGTGCGCTTCGGCAATTTCCCGAACGAGTCCGAGTGCGGTGGTCTTGCCAGTGCCCGCCCCTCCCTGAATGCCGACCACTTGGTCACTCGTACCGAGGAGTCCGCGAATTACGGCCTGTCGCCGCTCGTTGTTTCGCAGGATTTCAAATCGACTAAGGTCGGCGTTCTCGACGACGGGAGTCACCTGGTTCTGCCCCGAAAGAACACGCGTGATCACTTCGCGTTCCATATGAATCATTGCCGGCGTGGTGTAACGATGGCCAGGTGCATGCGGTCGCACATGGTTAACGGCGATTAGTTTGCGTTCGGACCGCTGATTCGCAAGCTCCTCTTCGACATCGCCTATCAGGACCCGGCCATGCCCATACTTTAATGCCTGCTCGATAACGCGATGCTCTTCGATCACGGCGTTTCGTTCGGTTAGCTTCCGCACAGCCGACGCGACCGCGTCGGTCGCGATGCTATGGCGCTCTTCTTTTGAGACGGTTTCGCCGGCTTTGTTCGCTGCTGCCGCGACCGCTACGTCCGGCTGATTCCCGAAGGCATTCGCGTGGGCACGGTGCA
>JAFARV010000197.1 GCA_019245255.1 Acidobacteriaceae bacterium
TCATGCCGGCATTCAACTTTGCAAGGATCTTCTCAAACTCAGCAGCGGAGCGTTCCGGATGTGAGTAATCCAATTTCGCAAGCGCAAGCTTGCCCGCCGGTTTTGCGCCAGAGTGGCAGGCAACACAATATTTTTGAACGAAGGCAATCTGCTGCGCCGGATTATCAGGCGCGGCGGCACCGCTGGCGAGTAATGCCAGCGGCCCCACTGCAATGATGGAGAACAGCCTCAGCGTCATGTCGACTAGAAGACCAGCTTGAGAGCAAACTGCAGTTCGCGGCTGGGCGTGCTCGTCTGAGTCACCTGCCCGAAGTTACTGGCGTTGATGTTGCCTACGGGCAAGCCGAAATTGGCATGGTTGAACAGGTTGAACACTTCCGTCCGGAACTGCAGATTCCAGCGCTCGGTCAGAAGAAAGTTCCGGAATGCGCCGAAGTCGACGTTTTCAAGACCATCTCCTCGCATCGTGTTGCGTCCGACATTGCCATAGGCGTACGTGCCCGGAGGCAGGGCGATGCTGAAAGCGGCAGTGTTGAACCAGGCGGTTGGGGTCGGATTCGAGAGGTATGGATCAGCGACCAGGTTGGGCCGATTTGTAGCACCAGTGTTCGAGATGTCACTTGTCGTCGTGATCGAGAAAGCCGCCCCGGTCTGCAGTGTGACAATGCCGGTGACTTGCCAATTCGAGATAGGCCAGCGGACATAGGCCGGTAAACTCGCGCCGAGCTGGTTATCACCGCCGAAGGGAAGATCGTAGACGAAGCTTCCGACCGCATGATGCCTGATGTCAAACTCCGAGTTACCGCGATTGGCCGCTATGTTCCGAGGGTCTTGGATAGCAGTTTCACCGTCGCCGTTCGTTGCAGGCGATTCACCGTCGTCAATGGAATGGCCATAGGTGTACGAGACGAGCAGCGAGAGCCCGTTGCTGTAACGGCGCTCCAGCCGAACGGCGAGACTGTTGAAGCTGGAGTTCCCGATCGAATCAATCCAAGTGATACTGCCCCACTGCGGATAGGGCCTCCGCGCCTGGATAGGGCCCACTCCCGGCGTTGGCTGATTCAAGTTGTAACTGAGAGGCAGGTCGGTGCCTTTTGTGCCCAGGTACGTGGCTTCGAGGATCAGGTCATGAGCGATCTCGCGTTCGATCCCGAAGCTCCACTCCTGAACATAAGGAGTCTTGAAGTTGTAGTTAATACCGTTCGGCGTATAGCCGCCAACCGCGATGCCGCTCGGATAAGGATCAGTCCAGGTGGCCACAAGCTGGGTCGGTGTGTTAGTGAACGTCTCGTTCGCCCTGAACGGAATACCTCGGAACAACTGCGAGATTCCGTTGCCATCCGGTAGAAGATTGTAGAAGATCCCGTAACCGCCTCGTACCACAGTTTTCGTGTCATCGAAGGGACGCCACGCGAAACCAAAGCGGGGCGCCAGGTTGTTGTTCTGCAGCTTCCACATGCTTGATCCGAGCGTGCTCGTGCCAACCTGGATCAGACTCCCTTTCGAATTCACGTTCAAGAGTTGACCGCCTGCGACCGGCACAAGTCCGGTCGCGGGATCGAACGAGGCAATCTTGTCCAAGCGCTCTTTCTCCGGAAATAAGAGTTCGTAGCGGAGACCATAGCTAAGCGTGAGCTTTGAAGTGACCTTCCACTCGTCTTGCGCGTAGAAGCCCGTCGACGGCGTATAACTCCTCACGGTCGGATCGCCCGGATTGACAGACGTGGATCTCGGATCGCCGAGGAGGAAATCGGCAAATGCATTCCCTGTGTACTGCCCGTTGAAGCTGAAGCTTCCCCGGCTGTTGGCGAACGCCGGGTTTGCATAGTTATAGATGAAGTACTTGTAGTCGCCTCCGAACTTAAAGCTGTGATTGCCTTTTGTCCAGGAGACGCCGTCAACGATGTTGTAGGTGTTGTCACGTCTGCCTTGCGGAAGACCATTTGACCCACCCAGCGTCGCGAAGCCGCTGATTGAGACCTGAGGCACACCGAGATCGCCCTGCGTAACTGGCCCAAGTTGCGGAATGCCGAGTTGCTGGTCCACATTGCCGAACTGGGCATCCTGATTGAAGCGGTTGGTGCGGATGCGGTTGTAGCCGAGTCGCAATTCGTTGAGCAAAGTCGGCGAGAACATGTGAATGTCGTTAACTGAAACGCCCTGGTCGCGCTCGGGTTCAGTGCAGGCAAACCCCGGAACGGTGCGCCCGCCACACAGAGTGTTGTCCTGCCAAAATGTCGTTCTCTGCGCGAACTGATAACTGACAAATAGATTGTTCCTCGACGTGATGATCTGGTCGATACGGCCTGAGAATTGTTCATCGTGCTCGGTCCCAAGCTGGCTGAAGGAGTAGTTACTCCCAACTCCAGCGCTCGTCGGTGTGGGGAAATATTGCAGCAGGGCGAGGCTGATTGGATTCAGCATGCTTGCGGGGATTTGATTGTTGGCGAACGGCTTCTTAGTCGTCGGGTTCTTGATGGCAGCGAGTCCGGCAAAGTTGCCCTGCTCCATCGCGGCCGTGGGCACGGTCGTGAGCGCGTTGACCTGATCCGAGAGGCGTAGAGCTTCGTAAGTTGCGAAGTAGAAGGTCCGATTCCGTTTGATCGGGCCGCCATTCGAGGCACCGTACTGGTTTCGCCGAAAAGCTGGAAGGTCGCGCGGACTGAAGAAATTCCTTGCGTCGAGGTCGCTGTTTCTCAGGAATTCGTAGAGGCTGCCATGATCGGAATTCGTTCCCGATTTGGTCGTGATCAGAATCTGGCCACCCGCGTAGCGTCCATACTCTGCGTTATAGATGCCTGTGAGTACTTTGAACTCCTGTATGTCCTCGACGGAAGGCCGGTTGGTCGGCTGCATTGTGGCGCCATCCGCGTTGTCAACGCCGTCGAGCAGATAGTTATTTTCAGTCTCATGGTGGCCAGCAACGTTGAAGCCGCCACGGAAGCCAATTGAGGAATTCTGAGTGGGCGGGTAGACCTCGGGCGTCAGTTGGGACAGTTGCCAGAACTGGCGCCCGTTCAGCGGAAGTTGTTCGACTTTGCGTTCATCCACAACCGTTCCCACCTGCGCGTCTTCGCTTTGCAGCAAGGACGCATCCGCGTTCACTTCGACCGTTTGGGAAACATGACCAGGCGAAAGGACAAGATCGATGCGGGTTTGTTGCCCGGTCTCGAGCACGATGCCTTCTCGGATCTCCTTACTGAAGCCGTCGCGTTCGGCTACCACTCGGAAGGTGTCCGCGGGCGCCAAGTGTAGAAACTCGTACGATCCCGAATCGCTGGTCGTAGCGCTTCTGGTCCAGCCTTTGCTGACGTCGGTGATGGTCACCGTTGCGCCCTGAACCACGCCGC
>JAFARV010000226.1 GCA_019245255.1 Acidobacteriaceae bacterium
GGGGCATCGTTGTTACCTTGCGCAGCCGCGTTACGATACCAATACAAAGCTCTTGTGTAATCCTGCGCGACTGCTAACGATCCCTGCTCATATGTATATCCGAGCTGGAATTCTGCCTCCGCATCACCAGCGTTCGCTCTTTTCAGGAGGCTCGTCAACTCGCTTGCCGGCGTGGTCGGGGAGGGAGATTGGGCGAAGGCACAGGTGAACGCGAGAAAAAGCAGTCCTATCAGACGCATTCCGGGGGAAAAGCGGGCGGGTTCCGGGCGGTAGCAATCCATTTGTTTCTCAAGGTAGTACGAAGAAGTCGGGTTGCGAACCGTTCATTCTAGAGATGGTAGATCTGATGCCACGCGCGTAAGCCGCCCGGCTTGGCGCCTTCGGATCTGGGGCAATCAAACAATCGCTGCCCGTATCAATGATTCCTCGACGGCCTACTTGGATACCGAACTTTCCAACTTATCGAGTGCATTAACCCAATCCGGCGCTGCACCACTCCGCTGGTCGTCCCAATCGCTGATCAGCCGTCCGGTCTGGATATCGTACAACTCATACGTCGTTCTCTCTACATCTGCTCCGTGCGATCCATGTGAGCTGAAACCCAATTGCTTGCCATTTGAGAAAAACTCCCAGCACATAATGACCGGCAACTGAGAAGAGCCGAAAATCTTTACCCCTTCGCGTTCACTAAAGATGGCGACTCCGACCGGAACCGGATAGTTTGCGTCAGTCTTCATCTCTACCAGCCACCCCGCTGCTAGCCCGTTTTCTGCCAATTTGGGATCGCGTACGGCTTCAAACGGCGGCCGCTTTGGCACCGAAACATCTTTGCCGTTGGCGTTGACTATATGAATGTCGCCAGTATGCTTATCCAGATAAATACGGGTAAAACGAGCGGAGCTAATTGCTGGCTTGCTCTCTCCTAAGAGCGCCTTGGCCACACCTATCGCTGCGTAACAGACGAAAGATCTACGATTCACCTTACCCACACTACGCACCGTGCATTTGGGTTCTCGCAAGTGCCCCCATAAAGCTCAACACCCTTGTTTGAGATTGCACAACTTCGTTAAGGAACCACCTCGAAATCCTCGTCGTGGCCTCCGGCGTGGCGGATTGCGCCAGCGGGTTCCTTTCCCTGTCTGGTTGCGCGCATCCGCGCCCTTTGCGCTACTGCGCCGCAGCGGCAGCGGTTTGTTCCGAAGCGTCGCCGGATGCCAATGAGCTATTGAAACTGTATCCAAATCCGCGCACCGAACGAATGAAGGTCGGATTGGCAGGATCAGCTTCAATCTTCTGGCGAAGGCGCAACACGTAGACATCGACCGTGCGGTCAGTGACTGCTCGGTCGTGACCCCAGACTGCGTCGAGCAATTGCTCGCGGCTGAAAACAACACCTGGACGGCTCATGAGGAACTCGAGCAGCCGGAACTCGGTGGCCGTCAAGGTAAGCAGGTTACCGTCGAGGCGCGCCTCGCAACTGCGCCGGTCGAGTTCGAGACCAGCGGCCTTCAGCACCCGGCTGGCCGTCGTCTGTCCGCGGAATTGGATCTTCACCCGGGCGATCAGTTCGCGGACAAAGAAGGGTTTGACAATGTAGTCGTTGGCGCCGAGCTCGAGCCCGACGATGCGATCGGTTTCCGACGCGCGGGCGGTAAGAAAGATGATGGGGATGTGAGCGAGCTCTGGATGCGCTCGGACTGCTTTACAGATCTCCAGGCCGTCCGAATCGGGAAGCATGATGTCGAGCAACAGCAGATCGGGACGCTCACGCCGGCAGAGGTCAATGACGCCCCGGCCGGTCTGGCTACCCACGACGGAAAAACCCTCTTTTTCGAGGTTGTATTTGATAAGCGAGTAAAGATCGGCGTCGTCCTCGACCAAAGCTATCTTGCGCATAAGGGAACAGGCGTCTCAGTCACAGAGTAACCGAGCAATAATGACGATACGGTTACGATTTGATGAAATCGAGCTTAAAAGTGAAACATGCGGGGCGTTCCGGTTCGCCGGCTATGGTATAAGCTGGTACCGGTTCCAGGCACATGAACAAGTATGAGGAGCGTGCCGTCCGCGAGCGGAAGGCAGCGTTGCGCTCTTCCATGACGCTGTGGACCGCCGGGCTGGCGCTGATTGCGGTGGTGTTCGCGATCATTGGATTAAGCAGCGGTGCGCCATCTCAGTTCTGGTCGCGTGCGGCGCTGGTGCTTGCGATTTTGCTCCTCGCGTTGCGGCAGATCTCGAGAAGACTGAGGGGCCGGACGCCACGAGCAGCGGAACCGGATCCTAAGTCGCGCTTGAATCTGCAGTGAGCGACCAGAGAAGCAACACGGTCCGAGTTGACCTGCTCTGCTACCATCGAGGTTTTGATATGAAAGGTGTTGTTTTGGCCGGTGGCACGGGCAGCCGCCTGTTTCCGCTCACGAAAATCACCAACAAGCATCTGCTACCGATCTACGACAAGCCGATGATCTACTATCCCATCCAAACGCTGGTGGAGGCTGGGATCAGGGATCTGATGATTGTGACCGGCGGGCGCAATTCGGGCGATTTTCTCCGTTTGCTGGCGAACGGCAAGGAGTTCGGC
>JAFARV010000224.1 GCA_019245255.1 Acidobacteriaceae bacterium
TTCAACGAGGTCTGAATATCCTCACGGGAGAGACCGGCAGCGGCAAGTCGATTGTGGTCGATTCGCTGAATCTACTTTTAGGCGCCAGAGCGTCAGCCGACATGATCCGGAGCGGGGAATCGAAGGCCCGGGTTTCAGGCATTTTCGCGGTCGGCGACGTGCCGGAAGTCCAGAGCCTCTTCGACGAGGCGGGCATTGAGACGGAAACGAATGAAGAGGTGATCGTCGAACGAGAGATCTCGGCAAACGGCAAATCTCGGGCGTTCGTCGCGAATCGTCCGGTAACGACGGCGTTTCTGCGCCAACTCGCGCCGGCCCTGGCAGACATCCACGGGCAAAATGAGCAGCAGTTGCTGTTTACCGGGGCCACGCAGCTCGCGTTGTTGGACGAGTTCGCAAACGTCGCACAGCTCCGCACACATGTCGCTGCCGCTCATTGCGATTGGCGCAACCTGAGCGGTAAACTCGCAGAGCTGGCCCGGAACGAGCAGGAAAAGCTTCGTCTTCTGGACCTTTGGACGTTTCAACGCAACGAGATCGATGCCGTAAGCCCGCGGTTGGGTGAGGACGCAGAGCTCGAGGCCGAGCGCAAGGTGCTGCAGAACGTGACGCGGTTACAGGAGAACGCCAGCGGCGCGTTTGACGCGTTGTATGAATCTCCGGAGAGCGCAACAAAACAGCTACGCAGCGCGATGAAGCGCCTGGATGAACTGATCCGTATTGACCCCGCGTCAGCCGGCGCGGCGGCGTCTCTCAAAGAGGCGATTGCGTTGGTAGATGACGCGGCGTTCTCGCTGCGCGACTATTTAGGGCATCTTGAGGCAGATCCTAACCGGCTCGAGGAAGTGGAGTCGCGGCTCGCGGCGATCGATCGCCTCCGCAGGAAATACGGCGGCAGCGTGGAAGAAGTGCTGGCGTTCCGGGACGATGTCGCCAGAAGGGCGGATGAAATCGAGAATGCGGCCGAGCATCGGGCTGTGCTCGAGAAGCAATTAGCGGAGGCGTCGCAGTGTTATGAGAAGCTTGCGCGTGAGTTGAGCGAGAAACGCACAACTGCGGCAGCGCGCCTCGGCCGGCAGGTGGAAGCTGAGTTGAAGGGGCTCGCGATGTCTGGCACCCGCCTGGAGATCGACGTCAAGCGGAGCGTGTGGAGCGCGAGCGGCATGGATGATGTGGACTTTCTGGTCTCGCCGAATCGGGGAGAAGAACTGAAGCCGCTCGAGAAGATCGCCTCGGGTGGAGAACTGTCGCGCATCGCTCTCGCATTAAAGACGGCGATCGGCGGTGGGGATCAGCGGAGTACGCAACATACGTTGGTGTTCGATGAAGTCGACGCGGGCGTCGGTGGCGCGGCTGCGGCGGCTGTCGGAAAGCGCTTGAAAAAGCTCTCACGCGGCAATCAGGTGATCTGTGTTACCCATCTCGCTCAGATCGCGGGGTTCGCCGATCACCATTACGCAGTTGCGAAGCGAGAGAAAGGCGGGCGTGTGATCACGGAGGTCGAAGAGCTCGGGCGCGAACAGCGAGCGCGCGAAATCGGGCGAATGTTGTCCGGTGAACATGTCACACCCGAAGCTTTGAAGCAGGCGGAGCAATTGATGGAGGCCGGCAAAGCGAGCTAGCGGCCAATCCGCCTTGTAATTGCCAAGATCGTGTCCTTGGATTCCCGCACCTGAAGCCAGGCGGTGCCGGCAAAATAGATTGCGCCATATAGCGGGATGATTACGCATGCGAGGGGGCGTGGATGCGTTGTACCAATGGCAAGCTTGAGAAGATAGCCTGCCGCTCCGGCAACCAGCGCTACTGACCACAACTTTCCCATGAATTCGGCGGGCAAAGGCACTTGCCCGATGCGTCTCGCAAGCCCCCGTCGCAGCAGAGTGAATTCGACCCAGCCCGAGATGCCGGCCGAAGCTGTCAATCCTGCAGTGCCCCAGATGGGATCGATCCCGAGCCAGTGCGGAAGCGGAAGCGCGAACAGAATGCCGAGGACTACAGTTAAGCAGACTCGGATAACCGCAAATCGCAGCGGCGTTCTGGTGTCATGCAGTGCGTAGTAGGCAGACGAGTAAAGACGGCCCATGCCAGTCGCGAGCAGCCCGACAGCTGAGCCGGCAAGTATGCCCCAGACATGGACCGAGGTCGATCGCTCAAATCGGCCGGATTGATAGAGAGCCGCGGAAACAACGTCTCCAAGCAGTAAAAATGCAACAGCGGAAGGCACAACAAAAAAAACGATGCGGCG
>JAFARV010000292.1 GCA_019245255.1 Acidobacteriaceae bacterium
AAAGGTAAATACGCAGCACATTCTGATTGAACTGGAGCATGGCCCATACAAAGATGAGGGACCGCACTAATCCGTGCAGGACTGCGGAATGGAATGGGGGTGCGCTGCGGGCCAGCAGCAACGGTTTACGGATGGTCAAAAGCACAAAACAGAGGAAGGGGATGAAGCCGATTACGCCGCTCGCGGCCAGTACCTCGGCGAAAACGCACATGCCGTCGGTCGTTTTGGCGTCATCGAATGAACGGATGGTGTTGCCTTCGTATTCAGCAATTGCTGAGGAAAGGCCGCCCAGGCTTCTGCCGACGAGAGGATGCTCGGCGAATACAGCAAGCGTTTGTTGAAACGAGTTTTGCCGTTCGACGATGGAATGGGCAGCGGTGTCGCCGATGCCTGTGCCATTGAGGAAGAGGAAGAACAGAACCGGGTCGTTCTTGAGAAGCGTTAGTGCACCAGTGGACGCTACGAGCAGAGCCGCGACCGAGACAAACGAAAACACGAACGGCCGGATGTGAGGACGGATAACGCGGCCTCTCCTGATCTGACGGAGAAATGAAACGAGCGGCGGCAGTTTACTGATTGCAACGTCGAGCACGAGAAAGACAATACCCAGCCTGCTCGAAGAAACAATGATCGCGATCGCGGTGACGTAGTAGATGCCGGCCAGTGTTCGTGGAGTAAGTAAGGTCGATTGCCGTCGCTTCAGATATCCAACAAAAACAAATCCGATGATTAAGTAAGAAGCGAAGTAGGAAGGTTCATAGCTAAAGCCGTTGACTCGAGGGAGAACTCCCGGAATCCACCACTCGGTTACGAGGAGGCCGGGAAGACCAAGCAGGGGCAAGACGAATTGGATAATCCCGAAACCAGCGACAAAGGCGAAGGAATAAACGTAATAGCGCAGCAACAGTTTGAGCGTGGATGCGTTTTCGCTAAAGAGTTGAACGAAGCTGAACAACATCGCTGTATCGAGTAACAGCCAGAGACAATAGCCGACACTCTTGGGCCAGAACGTTGTGGATGGGATGAACAGCACCTGGAAGAAGAACCAGATGACGAGAAAACTGAGGCCAAGGGTTGGGATTTTCTGCCCCCGAAAGACCTTAATCAGGGACAGAAGTATGAGCGGACAGAGCGCGAGCTGACAGAAACGGTAGTTGCCGCCAGCGTTGACGACCAGGAAAATATCGAACGAACTGGTGAACAAAATCCCGATTGCGCAGAGGAGCGAGAAACGGCGGAGTGAACGGCTCAACACAGCGGTCGGGCGTTGAGGAAACGATACGGCCAGCGACTGAATCATTTGCTCACTTACGCACAATCATTGTGGCGTCAAAGCGACCGGAGTTCGACAGGCGCGAGGCCGGAATACCTGGTTTTTACAAAGGCTTTACAAGTTGTGGACGAGAGCCTCGGGGAAAACTCGCGATGTATCTTGTTGCGTGTCTTCCGGCGGATGGACTGGGTTGGAGCTACCGAGATAGAGTAGTTGTGCTCAGGAGGGTTCCGGCCGATGCGGGGATTTGCGTTCTGCTTGGTTGCGTTCTGGTTCGTGGCCGGAGGAATGGCTCAAGACTCAGCGTCCGTAACAGCTGTGGTTGTTACGGCAGGAAAAAGTTGGTCTGCGGGCGGCCGGAAGCTTTCGAGAGGCCAGACGCTTGCGCCTGGCACAGAGCTTAACCAAAGCGGGAACGAATCTTCGGACCTGATTTTGGATTGTGGCAGCGCGGGGTGGCTGTCGTATTCGTGCCTACAACTCCCATGCACGGTTCACAGTTGCCAGTTGGGCAGCGGAGCGGTCCGAGTACTGCGTGTAGACCTTCGCGCCGGCAACAACGGGTCGACATCGCCCGGACATAGCTGGTTTCCGTCCCTGTTCAGACGCGAGCCCGCGAGCGTCGTGGTGCTCGGAATTCGTGAGGGCGGACAGGTCACTGACGCGGTGGTAGCAGAAAGCGGGTCGACCGTCCATTTGGGTCCGGCGCTGAATCGAGTTCTTGAAGGGAAATATTGTTTTCGTTTCACGCCGCTCCCTCCTGGCAACCCAGCGGCTTCGAAGGAGGCAACGCTCGATTGGGACCGTAGCGCCGACGCTGAGGGGGTGCTCGAAGTTCCCGGTATAGAGCCTGGTTTGTATGCAGTCCAGAAGTCCAGTTCGGAAGCATCGGGGGCCTGCACCTTCAAATCGGATGCAAATTCGGCGTGGGTACTGGTCGCCAGCACATCCGACTTTCCTCGGTTGCGGTCCGAGTGGAAGGACTTCACAGAGCGGATCCGGGAAATCGAGCGCGAGGGCGCGAGTCCCACGGTTTTGTTGACCCTGCGGCACGCCGCTTTAGCCCATCTCGCCGACTCTGTTCAGCAGGGCAAGTAAGAACGACTGATGAGCGCTTCGCGTAAGACTTCCCGGCGGACGCCGCTGATGAGCAGCAGAGCGAGAGGCATCGTCGTGAGCGTGGTTTGGCTGTTCGTCTTACAGTTCTTCGATTACATGGGCTGGTTTGCTGCCGTGAACGGCAAAATCATCGACCCGATATTGCGGGTGCATTCATCAGGTCCCGAATCACCTGCCTCGCAGCATATCTATGTTATTGAAATTGACGATGAGGCATACGAGAGTTGTTTTCACCATCAATCTCCAATGGACCCCCGCCGCGTATTCAATTTGGTCAAGGAAATAGCTGAAGCGAATCCAAAAGCTATCGCAGTGGATATCCACACTGAAGAACCGCAGTACAGCGACTGGATACACGAGCTCGCCGGATATGCTTCCTCAATTGTTTGGGTTTCAGATTACGCGACTATAAAGCAACATGTGGCACCGTTTCCGGCGTGGCTGACCGGAGCACGGGATGACAACATCGTCACACCTCGGCCTGTGCTTGGAATGGCCCCGTTTACATTGCCGAGGTCGCGCCAAACAAATTGGGGAATCGCTCTGTACGCTCGGGATGAGGACGGACGGATCAGGCGATTTCCAAGGACGGTAAGCGTTGCTGCCAACGACATACAAGGCCACGGCAGTGCACCGAGTTGGGCCGCTCGCGTCGGTGATGTGTACTGCGGAGACGAGTGTACCGCAGAATCGGCTGACGAGATCTACATTTCCTACGCCGGTACGGAACCCACCCGCTATAAGATGCTTGATCTGTTTGGCTGTCCGAACGGGCCGGGTGATTCTCACCGCCTGGAACTCCTACCTAACTGGAACGCGCTGCGAGGGCAACTTCTCGGAAAGCTGGTTCTCGTTGGCGCAACATTCCGTGGATCGAGTTATCCAACGCCAAAACGAGATCTGCCCGGATTAATCGTGAATGCGTATGCAGTCAAGGCAGAACTGGACGGCAACGGACTCGAGGAAGTCAGGCAACCGTTAGCATGGATGCTCGACCTCGCTCTGGGACTTCTGATCGTATTTATATGCGACGAGAAGTCGATGCAAAGACTGGATCAGTTCCGAGCGCTGAGTTTTGTATCGGGCTGGAAGCGGAAGAAGATCGTTCTGAGCACAGCGGTGGTCATTGCGGTGTGCGTTGCGTCTTTATTTGTGGCAAAGGGGCGGTACTTACTCGGGTTTGGCGGCGAAGGCGCGGGAGTGTTGGTGGATCGCTTGAGGGATCTGTGGGATTTCACGGAACCAAAGCCGAGCAGACGCCGACCTTAGGCGACGCTCGCAACACATTGGTCGTTTTTTGCTTCCGGGGCCGAACCAAAAATAATCTCCGCAGCCCTTTCGCTGCGGAACATGACGGGCTCCTGCGGCTTTTGTCTCTCTTTCAAGACGCGACGGCTAACGTCATCCCTGACGGCAGTGAACAGATCCTGGAGCCGGATGCATCCCTGCCGTTGTCTCAGGTTATCGATCAGACTTGAGGTGAAGTAACCGTGTTCAGCGTTCTCGTAAGAGCGCTGGTTTGCCTGGCACGAGCAGAGAATAAATCTGCCGGCGCCTTCGCTGAGGCGATTGGCGTCGGCGGATGACAACGTTTCGGCAGCACCACTGGCTCCGCTATGGCAAGTATCGAAAATCAAGATGGTCCGCTGTGCCAGGCAGCGTGTACTGACGATGCTCGAGATTTCAACCATCGGCAGCGCGGTTGCAAAGACGTCATCGCGTGAGGATACATCCGTGTCATAGGTGTAAACATAGCTGACCTGCCGGATATCGTCAGTTCTCGAGGACCCATGTGTGGAGAGATAGATGACGACGACATCGTCTGACTTAGCCTTAGTCGCGATGGTATTCAGTCGCCTCTTGATGGCTGCGGTGGTGGCTTCCTCATTGATAAGTACGAAAACCTGCTTATCCGGAAAGCGCCCTACACTGGTATCTCGCAGCAGGCCGGCGAAAGCGCTGGCATCGTTCGCAGGACACTTTAGCGACTCGGCTCCTGTGTCAGGCTGGAAACGGCTGATGCCGATGACGAGCGCCCACTTTTGTCCCACCGATGCCAGGTTGTCGTAAATCTTGGGCACTGCGAGCACGAAGGGGTCTCTCTGGTCGAGCAGAGCCTCAGAGTGATACCGCTGTGCCTTTTCGAGTGCAGAATCCTGCAAGAGTTTTTCGCGGTTTAATTTTTTGAGACAAAGATAACGATAATAGTGCGCGTCACCGAAGCTTGGGTACTCATCGAGGGCGCGCCCGAAAAAGCCGACCGCGCGCGTAATCTGTTGTGCGTCGGAACGTGCGGACAAAAGTTCCAGGCCTTGGCACAAGAGATCCTTTGCGGCGCCTATTTCGGCTAGCGGCGACTGCGCATGCGCACGATTGCCCAGTGCCGTCGCGGTGAGCGCGACAAAACCGCGGCGCGTCATTGCGAGGCTGCAGCTGCTTTCGATGCGACCTGCTGTTTGATGGGCGGAGCGCCTACCTTCTGACGTAAAGCATTCTGGATGCCGACAGGGAGCCTCGCCCTTGCGATCGCAATTACTGTGTCCTTGTCATGCGGATTGAAATCGACGCTGGAATTTTGGATCACGTCGACAATCTGCTCAGAAGGTACCTTGTCGTTATACATCTCGATCACGTCCTTAACGGTTAGCAGCTTGGCGGGGACTGGATCCGGACTCTGTGACGCGCGAGGTATCGTCGGAGGTTTAGCGGAACTACCGCTTGCGTCATCATGCGGCACGACTGGAATTTCTGCCGACTGGGATTTTGGTGTTGCCCGGTTCTGCGCTTCGAGTTCCTTGTAGCGCGCCAAGGCGTCCCTGGTCCGTGCTACCGTCGCGACAAAGTACTTCTCCTTTTGGTTCATCTCCACTGCTTTGTCGTAATATTCTTCAGCTTTGAAGAGGTTTTCTTTTTGTTCTTCCGGATTTGCCGAACTATAGGAAACTGCTTCGTAAGCTAAACCGAGGTCATAAAGCCGATAGGCTTCCTGATCCGGTTTTGGGAACGGAGGAGTCTTCTCGAGTTCATCGACCGCGCGGGACCAGAGCCGCTGATCCATAAATTCTGCGGCCCTGTCGAGATGAGAATCTCCGGTGGCAATCTGCACTTCGACGGCTTTCGTGGTGTTGCCGAGTTTGGCGGCAATCTGCTCGACGACATCGTGGATCAGAATCTGTTTGACGTCCTCGGGTGAATTCGGGATCCTTTCCTGCTTGCTGGTGCTGTTGCGGTGCGGCATGCCGGGAATCTGCCACCTACTGTTTGATGTAGTCGTCCCAAGAGGGAAGTCCTTGTTGTATGTACTGGCGACGTTGCTGGCATCATGTACGCGCCCAACATGGTCCAGCACCTGGTAGGCGGCGTTCAACGATCCCGTCCACTGAACGTAGGTCATGGTCGTGTTTCCCGAGCCCTCCGTATGCTGCCTCGGTGGAGCGACGGAGTA
>JAFARV010000317.1 GCA_019245255.1 Acidobacteriaceae bacterium
CGAACTTCCGAACATCACTGCCCTGTGCGAGGGGCTCACCCCGAAGCAGTCCGTTCCGGAGCCGTATCTCTACCATGAGCTTACAGCTCGCGTCTTCACGACTCCCCGTCACAGCGCTTACATCAAAATTGCCGAGGGGTGCGATCACCCCTGCTCATTCTGCATCATTCCGCAGTTCCGCGGTAAGTTCCGCAGCCGCCGCTTTGAAAGCGTCATCAGCGAGGCCACGCGCATGTTCGCAAGCGGCGTACGTGAGGTCAACCTCATAGGCCAGGACACGACCTGCTACGGCGAAGACCTGGGCATAAAGGACGGACTTGCTCAACTGCTCGCGCGGCTCGCGCAAATCCCCACCGACGTGCCTCGCTGGATCCGGTTCCTCTACGCCTACCCGAACAAAGTCACGCAGAAACTGCTCGATACCATTGCCGCTCACGATTCCCTCGTTAAATACATCGACATGCCGCTGCAACACGCGAGCGGTTCGGTGCTGAAGCGCATGAAGCGAGGAGCAAATGCGGACATCTTCCTCAAACTGATCGAGCGCATTCGCACCACCATCCCCGGAATCGCGATCCGCACCAGCATGATCGTAGGTTTTCCAGGCGAAACAGACGCCGATTTCGAAGAACTCTGCCAGTTCGTACAGGCGGCGCGATTCGATCGCCTGGGAGTCTTCTCCTACAGCGACGAAGACACCAGCCAAAGCTTCCGCCTCGACGCAAAGGTGGACAAACGGACAATCTACAATCGGAAGCGCCGGCTCATGGCCTTACAGCGCCGGATTTCGCTGGCGACCAACAAGGCTTTGGTGGGTCGTGAAATACCGGTGCTCGTCGAGGGACCCTCGGCCGAGACGGATCTTCTCTGGCAGGGCCGGATGTCCACGCAGGCTCCCGAAATTGATGGTGTTTGTCTGATCAACGACTTCGGTCCGGAACCGCCGCGTATCGGCGAGATTCGAACCGTCCGCATCTCGGAAGCGCACGATTACGATCTGATCGGTGGAGTGATCGATTGTGGCGAACGCGATTTCGAAGTTCCCTCGCTCGCGATGAATCCGTTCCCCATTCTTGGTCAGCAATCTCCGGCGCGGCTCAACGCAATTCGATAATGGCTGTATGGCGACCATAGTGCGTTGCCCTATTTGCCGCAAGGAGGTCGCACAGGACGATCCTGGTTTTCCGTTCTGCAGCGACCGTTGCCGGTTGCTCGATCTGGGAAACTGGGCATCGGAGAAGTACGTCATTTCCAGCCCGCTTCGCCCGGAAGATCTCGACGATTTGAGAGATCTCGAACCTCCCAAAGGTTCGCTGCAGTGAGCCGGACTGCCGTCCTGCTTGCCACGTGGTTCGGTTGCGGCTACTTTCCCTGGGGACCCGGCACTGTGGGCTCGCTTGCGGCGGTCGTTATAGCGATCCTGCTCCACGCCTTCCTTAACGTGGGGCGAATTACAGTGTTTGTAATGGTCGCTGCTCTGCTAGGACCGGCGATCTGGGCTTCCACCGAGACAGCTCGCCGCGTAAAACGGAAGGACCCGGGAATCGTCGTAATTGATGAGGTGCTGGGGCAATGGGTAACCCTGGTGGGCGCCACAGAATTTAATTGGAAATCGTTTCTTGCGGGATTTCTTCTTTTCCGCATCTTTGATATTTGGAAGCCTTGGCCGCTACGTGACCTCGAGCGGCTGCCTGAGGGCACGGGCATTGTGTTGGACGACATCGGCGCTGGTTTGTACGGGGCGATTATCTTGTATATTGGCGGGGTTTTTCGACTTTACTAACGAACTATGGCGAGTAAACAGCAGCCGCGAGCTGACACGCGGCCCACAATTGCGAGCGTCCGGCCGGCTGCGGCGATTGCCGGGGGCGAGCTACATATCCGCGGCTCCCATTTTGCGGCCCACGGGCGGCCAGCCGTCAAGCTGGGCCCACAGCAGGCGCATCTTGTAGTCGCAGGCGACTCCTACATCATCGCCCGCGTGCCTGAGTCCGCTGTCGTCGGTGAAGTGAAGGTCGCGAGTGGAGCGATCGACAGCGAATTCTTCGAAGCGCATATTGGTATTCAGATTGCCGACAGTCTGCATCCTGTATCGAATCCAGCCGTCGATGCCGAAGGCAACACTTACAGCACCTTCAGCGGTTCGCGTGGGCAGAAGTCGCCGGTGTCGATCTATAAAATCGACTCGAACTACAACTCCAAACCGTTTGTCACTGACCTGATGAACCCGACCGGCCTGGCGTTTGATCGCGAAGGTATTCTGTACGCATCCAGCCGCTACGACGGAATCGTGTACCAGATTACGCCTACGGGCAACGTGTCGGCGTACGTCGAGGGCATGGGAGTGGCCACCGGAATCGCCTTCGATCCTGACGAAAACCTTTATGTCGGCGACCGGAGCGGAACGATATTCAAGATCAGCCGCTCGCGCCAGATCTACGTATTCGCAACACTTGAACCCTCGATTGCCGCCTATCATCTGGCATTCGGACCCGAGGGCTACCTGTACGTATCGGGCCCAACCACCTCGAGCTTCGATTCCATCTACCGGGTTTCAACCGCGGGCGAGGTGGAAGTGTTCTACCGCGGAATTGGGCGGCCGCAAGGGCTGGCTTTTGACGATCAGGGCCGGTTGTATGTCGCGGGATCCCTGGGTGGCCGGCGTGGACTCATCCGTTACGATCAGTCCGGCCAGCCTGAGCACTTCCTCTCCGGCCCCGGCATCGTTGGACTTGCATTTTCGCGATCCCGGGCTGTTGTCGTCGCTACACAAAACGCGCTCTTTCGCGTCGATGTAGGCATCGCGGGACGGCCGCTACCCTGAAGCGAACACAAATCGATGCCAAAGAATGCCGAGATCATCGCTGTCGGCAGTGAGTTGTTGACGCCGCAGCGAATCGACACAAACTCGCTCACCATTACGCATCATCTGAATGCGATCGGAGTCGAAGTGGTCGCGAAACACGTCATCGGGGATGATCGCACACGCCTTAGCGACACCATCCGTCTGGCCTTGGAACGCTCCGAAATCATTATTCTATCCGGCGGACTGGGACCAACTGAAGACGACGTGACACGCGACGCGGTCGCGGCAGCTCTCGGCCGCAAGCTGGCAATCGATCTACAACAGGAATTGATCCTGCGAGCCAAATTCGAGCAGATCAGGCGCCCGATGGCTGCCATTAATTTGCGCCAGGCACACCTAATCGAAGGGGCTGAGCCCTTGCCAAACCCGAACGGTAGTGCTCCCGGGCAATACATTGAGTTGGATGGCCGAGCCGTCGCCCTGCTTCCGGGTCCCCCGCACGAATTGAAGCCGATGCTCGAAAACGAATTGTTGCGGCGCCTCAGGAAGCTGTTGCCGGGCGAAGTAATTAAGACCCGCAGCTTCCGCTTGACTGGCATTGGCGAGTCCGATCTCGATACGTTGATCGCTCCGGTTTACACGAAATACGACAACCCGGTCACGACTGTGTTGTCGTCCCCCGGCGATCTATCCGTGCATCTTCGGGCTCGCGCGGCGACCGAAGCCGATGCTGACGAACTGCTGCACGAGGTGGGCGACCCTATCGCCGAACTGCTGGGCGTCAAGGTGTACACGGAGGATCCCGACGAGTCACTTGAGGCCGTGGTGGGCAGGCTGCTGAAGCAACAAGGCGCGACGGTTGCGACTGCCGAGAGCTGCACGGGCGGTCTCATCGCCTATCGCCTGACGGAGATTGCCGGTAGTTCGGACTATTTCGTCGCCGGTTACGTGACGTACAGCGAAGCTGAAAAACGTGAGGTGCTGGGGGTTCCTGGCGAGCTGATCGAATCTCATACAGCCGTGAGCGAACCCGTTGCTGCGGCGATGGCCGAAGGCGCACGCCGGAGGGGTGGCGCAACCTACGGGCTTTCCGTGACCGGCTACGCGGGCCCGTCGGGAGGGACGGAACAGGACCCCGTAGGAACCGTCTACACAGGCATCGCTACGACCGAAGGTACACGGGTGTTGCGGGTGCGCTACGGAATGGGCCGCACCAGAATCCGCACACTCGCCGCTCAGTTTGCACTGGATCTGCTGCGCCGCACGTTGATGGGGTCATACTTCCATCGCCCGCACATGTGAAGCAGCGCCATGCAGCGGGCGAAAGGGCGCGCGCAGGCGTAGCGGTTGCGATTCCGTGACCTATATGTCCGCGGCAGCCGACGGTCGAGGTCCTCGGCTGCGCGGGCTGTCAGTAAATAGCTCAGTGTCGCTCGGCACAAGCTGCGTTGGCTCGTTCCGATGCGGATTCCGAAAAAACTGAGCCAGGGCGGCCAGGAAGCTCACAACTGCAACGCCTGCACCGATGAGAGCGTAGACCGAGAACACAACTTACTCCTCTACCCAAAGTATCGCACTAATGTCGACCAGCAAACTGCTCACAAGAAGCAGTACGGAATCATTTGGTACCGTCTCTGCGCGGTGCTTCCGCTCTTCTAGAATGTCTGTTCGCAGCCGCTTGAGGTTGGTGGTGTCCGATGCGTTGTCTATGAAGGATTCCACTGCATAGCTTTGCTGCAGGTACCGGCGTGCAATTGGGCCATATTCACCCACTGTGACCCCTAGGAAAACAACGCAGGCCACAACTGCGAATACCGCTGCGTTTCCTTTTTTGTTGTCGGGATGAATTGCTCGGAAAATCCCGTCCGACGCGAACACGGACGCGATTAATAAGAGTCCGCCGTCTTCAACGGCCGCGTGGAACCTGCTCAGGTATAGCGGTACAAAAGCGATCAGCGCTGTCCCCAACAGCAGTTCAATACTGGTTATCTTTCGCTCTTTCGGCGTACGGGGCATAAGGGCGCCGCCGGAGAGGCAGTATACCAGATGCCATTCTCAAAGTCTTTACAACCGAACCGGGTTCGCCGCCGGTTGCGGAGACGACGGCGCGGGAGGTGGAAGCAGCAAAGGCTCCTGCGGCATCACAATCCAGCAGATGATGTAGAAGATCAACCCGACGCCGCCCCAGATCGCCGCACAAAGCACCAACACCCTCATGAGTGTCACGTCGACATTGAGATACTGCGCCAAACCCGCGCACACTCCGGCAATCTTCTTATCGGCGCGGGAACGCCTTAACGGAAGTTGGGGACCTGCCGTCCGTCCGGCCGCGCTCCCCGCGGGCGCACCGCAACTCGAGCAAAATCGGAATTCATCCGGCATCTGGACGCCACATGCGCTGCAGTACATAAGCACCTCTATAGAAGTGTTACGCACTTTCGCTACCGAAAGTTCGCGTCAGTAAGGTTCACGGCCTACCGGGCAAACGCACTTCGTGTCGGGCCCGGTGGATCCGTGTGCTTGATCGCCCGCCAGAGCACAGCCGTCAGTTCACCGTCAGGAACACGATCGGGTTCTGAAAAATCCATTCGCGCCGAGTCCGCACTGCCGGGGCCGTTTGCGGGATTTCGCTCTGTGAGCGAGGTCTTCGGCTGTAACGCATTCCAGGGCCGCGGATCCGGCTGTTCTGAGAATGTCTCAAACATTGGTCGCGCACCTGCATCGAAGTGCGTCATGGGACGCAAACCGAGGATCAGTTCGATGGTCCTCAATATGCTCATCTGGTTGTACATCGTGGAATCGACGATGCCGCGCCGCGTGTAAGGCGAAATCACGAATGCCGGGGCGCGATGCGAATCCACGTGGTCCGGACCGTTCTGCGAATCGTCTTCGATCACGAAAATCGCTGTCGAAGGCCACAACTTGCTGTGGCTCACCGCATCGACCAGCAAACCAACCGCACGATCGTTGTCTGCCGCATACGCGAACGGTGTGGGCGCACCGGGATGCAAACCCGCCGTATGATCGTTGCCCAGACGCACGACCATGAAGTTTGGCGCGCCGCCTTTCGCATCGAATTCCTTCCATTCGCGAATGAACTCGCCTGCACGGTTCACGTCCGGATACGCCAGGTCCCATCCGCGATAGTTCACATCGACGTACGGAGCGAGCGCCGGATCGTGTATATTCTCAATCTGTTTTGGGCCGTTTACCTGCTTCGCCGGAATGCTCTCGTCCCACTCGCCGTAATCGCGCACCGTCAATCCAGCCTGCATCGTGTTGTCCCAGATGTAGCCCGCAGGTGGACTATTCGCGGGCTCAGTACCTTCGAAGTCATAGTTTTTGCGTCGTCCCGCGTATTCGGCAGGCCACGTTCGCACCGTGTAATCGGGTGCAATCGCGGCGTTCGCCCAATTGTGACCATCGGCACTGACATCGGAGTTCTCATAGAAGTTGTCGTACACGATAAAGTCGCGCGCCAACTGATGCAGGTTCGGCGTATATTGCTCGCCGAAGAGGGTTAGCGACTTATCTCCGTTTCCCTTCTCGAGATCGCCCAGGACCTGATCGTACGTTCGATTCTCTTTGATGATGTAAATCACATGCTGAATGGGAGGCGCATGGCCGGGCGTGCGAGCAAAACGTGCCTCCTGTTGCGTATTGATGGGCTGAGCGAGTATCTCGTCCCGATAGGGAGAGTTATTAATTACCGAGCGCGAGTAATCAGTGAGACGATCTGGCTCGATCGACGGAATAAATGACAGCGTACCGGTTTGAATATGCGCAACGTAGCCGGGCGCAATCACGGGGCCGCCTTGATACAAGGCGTGATTCGCTTTGACGGGACTCGGACCATCGGGGTTCGCTCTGCTTCCGAGTCCCTTGCCGTTGAGAACGACGAGAGTCCCGTCAGCCAAGCTGCGAACTGCCGTTGGATACCACCCGGTCGGAATAAAACCTTGAACGTTAGTCATTGACCCTGAGATATCGGCAACTGCAACTGCATTTGCATCCGAGCAGGCGACATACAGATGATTCCCTCCCTTGCTTATAGCCAGCGCCGAGGGAGTCATTCCGAGCGGGTGCATCGGTGTAAGTGATACATTGATCGATTCAAGTTCAGTCAACTGTCCATCGCGCGTGATCCCAAGTGAGTAAACGGTGTTGGTATTCCCAGCCGATACAAATACCCGGCCGATGTAACTCGACGCTTCTCCCGAGTCCGTAGGCGCCGCGCGCATCTGAATGACCATGTCGTTCGGATGAGCGCCTACACGCGTTTTGCCGATTTCCTTCCCGGTATTCGCGTCGTATTGATAAATAGCCGCATCTGCCCAACTGGTGAGGAAAATTTGGTGGTCTCCTGGCGCGACCAGAACCCGATACGGCCGCCGTCCGCATTTCCATTGCGAAATGAGTTGACCCGACTGTAAATTGATCACCGAGATACTGTTGTCGTATAAATCTGCCGCGTACAGTAAGTGAGCGGCATGGTCGACCGCAACGTCCCCGATGTACGCATCGCCTTTCTTTGCAAAATCCGGCAGCGCGGCATACTCGTGTGTGCGTTTCAGCTCTCCAGTATCGGGATCAAGCGCTAGTTCGAACACCATGCCTGTCCCACCGCCTCCGACAAAAACACGATTCGTACCGGGAGCAAACGTTAATCCGAGCCATCCATCCGGAATCCCGGTTCGTCCGAGTTCCTTCCTCTGCGCGACATCGATGACGCTCACCGATGGCGGGTTGTAGCCGGAGTTCAGGACCAGCAAATACTTGCCGTTATCGGAAATGGCGCTGCTGATCGGAAAAGTGTCGACAGGAACCTGCTGCCCCGCGGGACGAATTGCCCACCCGCTATTCAACAGAAATCCGCCGTCGGGAAGCGGACCGACACGCTGCGTTGGAGCGTCCTGGGAATGCAAGACAAGCAGGCCGCTAACAGCGAGCGTCCCAAACGCGAGCGAGTATCGCGCAATTCGACTATGAGTAGATTTCATTCAGTAAACCTGTGAGCGATGGGAAAGCGCCGCCCGACCCCGAATGCCTTCGGAGTGATGCGAAGCCCCGGAGCGGCCTGCTGCCGTTTGTATTCATTACGGTCAACCTTGCGCACGATGTCGCGCACCAGCGCTTCAGGAAGATTTTCCTTTCGAGCAATCTCCGGCACAGATTCGTACCGCTCGATATAGCCCGCGAGAATGGCGTCCAGAACGTCATATTCGGGAAGGCTATCCGTATCCTTCTGGTCCGGACGAAGTTCGGCAGAAGGCGGTTTCGTGAATGTGTTCTCCGGTATCGGACCGGGCAGCCCTATGCGTTCGTACCGCCGGTTGGCAACGCGAGCCACACGGTAAACCATGGTTTTGGGCAAATCGCTGATCACTCCCAAACCACCGCACATATCGCCGTACAGCGTGCAATAACCGACCGCAATTTCACTCTTGTTGCCGGTAGTCAGCACGAGTGAACCGAACTTGTTGGAGAGCGCCATCAACGTCAATCCGCGTAGTCGCGATTGCAGATTCTCCTCCGTCGTGTCCTGGTTATAACCTTCAAACAAAGGCTCCAAGGTCTCGATCATCGCTTCATAGCCGAGTCTGATGGGCACAACCTCGAAACGTATTCCGAGCCGATGCGCGAGGCATTGCGCGTCAGTAAGGCTATGCTCGGACGAATACGGCCCTGGCATGCCGATACCCGTGACATTTTCTTTTCCGACCGCCGCGACCGCAATCGCCGCGACAAGAGCGGAGTCAATGCCACCGCTGAGACCTATGAGAACACTGCGGAATCCACATTTACGGATGTAATCCCGCGTGCCCAGCACAAGCGCTTCGAACACGGCCTCGTCGCCCTCGAGATGGTTGTCGTGGTTATCGCCCGTGCCGGTCTCTGAATCGAAACAAATGAGATCCTCGGCAAACGACTTCGCCTGCGCTGCGAGCTTTCCATCCGCGGTAAGCGCAAAACTGGAACCGTCGAAAATCAGCTGATCATTGCCGCCGACCATGTGCACATAGGCGACCGGCAGCTGAAATCGATCCACAATCGATTCGAAAATATCCAGTCGCAACTTCCGTTTGCCGAGGTTCCAAGGCGACCCATTGATCGAAATAAAGAGATCGGGCTTCTGCCGCACGAGTTCTTCGATCGGATCTCTCGAGTACCGGCCGCGTTCCCAAAACTGCTTGTCGTTCCAGAAGTCCTCGCAAATCGCGAGCCCGACGCGAGTACCGCGAACCTCGACGACCTGCTGCCGGTCTGCGGGTTGAAAATAACGAGCTTCATCGAAGACGTCGTACGTCGGCAGCAGCATCTTTCGCTGATCCAGCAGAATGCGTCCCGAATCGATCACTGCTGCCGCGTTTTGTGCCTTAATGGGAGCGGACTCCGGCGAGCGCGCTACATATCCGACGATCATCGCAACATCGATCTCAGCCGATTGTTGGACGATACCGGTGAGTGCTGCCCTGGTTCGATCCAGAAACGAGTGCTTTTCGACCAGATCGCGCGGGGGATAACCCGTTAACGCAAGCTCGGGGAATGCTACGACATCCGCCCCTGCTTCTGCGCCGCGACGCGCATATTCGAGAATCTTCGCGGCGTTCGCATCCAGATCGCCGACCGTATTGTTGATCTGGGCGAGCGCAATTCGCATCGATGTCTCAATTCTATCGGGCGAGGCCTCGACAGCCGCTCAGCGCTTCTTCTTACGGCGTCGCTCGCCGCTTTCGTCGATAACCGCAAACTGCAGTTTCCGCTCTACAGTATCGGCGCGATCGAGCTGTACTCGAACGCGATCCCCAATCGAGTAAATCTTCCGGCTGCGCTCGCCGATGACCTTGCGCCCGTTTTCGTGATATAGGAAACGGTCCCCTTGCAGGGTCTCCATTGGAACCAGCCCCTCCACAAAGAGGTCGGTCAATTCGACGAAAAATCCGAACTTTGTGGTACTGATAATGAGCGCATCGAAGTGTTCTCCCACGCGCTCTTCCATGAACTTGACCTTCTTCTGCTCGATTAACTCCCGTTCGGCATCGGCGGCCCGGCGCTCCGTGAAGGAGGTGTCATCGCCCACTTCTTTGAGCTGGTGCTCATCGAGCAGAGCCTCTTGCGTGTCGAGATAGTGCGACAGAACGCGATGCACAACCAGATCGGGATAACGGCGAATGGGCGATGTGAAATGCGTGTACGCCGAAGCGGCCAATGCGAAATGCCCCTCATTGATATTGCTGTAGCGCGCCTGCTTCAGCGACCGAAGCATGAGATAGCTCAAGATCCGCTCTTCAGGCTTGCCGGCAATCTTCGCAATCAGCCGCTGATAATTCCTGGATGAAATGTCGATCTCCTGAGCCATCGTGATGTCACGGCGTGTTTTTCGCCCGTCGCGCCGCTTCTGCACCATCGGATAGCGCTTCACGGGAATCGCGCCCACGCCAAGTGAATAGCCGAAGTGCGCCGCAATCTCTTCAAAATCGGCGACGCGCTTCCCATCCGGCTTTTCGTGGATGCGGTACAAAGCCGGAATCCCGGCCTGTTCCAGATGGCTCGCAACAGCCTCGTTGGCAGCCAGCATGAACTCCTCAATGATGCGATGCGCGATGTTGCGCTCAGCGCGCGTCACACCGATCATCTGTCCCGACATATCGAGTTCGATATTCGTTTCCGGCATATCGAAATCAATAGAGCCGCGCTTGCTGCGTTTGCGATTGAGAAGCAGCGCCAGTTCGCGCATCAACTCAAAGCGATCTGTGAGCTTCTGATAGCGCTCACGCATCGCTGGATCACCTTCGAGCACCCGGTAAACATTGGTGTACGTCATGCGCTCGGCACTGCGAATTACGCCGCGAGTGAACTCCTGCGAGACCGTATCACCCTGGCGATCGATCTCGAGCAAAGCTGAAAGCACTAACCGGTCCTGCTGCGGACGCAGCGAACAGATGTCGGTCGAAAGCTCGACGGGCAGCATCGGAACCGCGCGATCGGGAAAATACACGCTGGTCCCACGGTTCAGCGCTTCCCTGTCAATCGGAGTGCCGGGCAGGACGTAGTGGCTGACATCGGCGATATGCACCTGGAGCGCATAGTGACCATTTGGCAGACGCTCCAGCCAAACCGCATCGTCAAAATCACGCGCCGTTTCGCCGTCAATGGTGACAATATCAAGATCGCGGAAGTCACGCCTGCGGGCATATTCGGATGCGTCGATCGCCGGCGACATTCGTTTCGCCTGCTCGATCGTTTCATCCGGAAACTGATGCGGCAGATGATGTTTGCGAATGACGATTTCAACATCGATACCGAAATCTTCCGGGTACCCAAGCGCCTCAATCACTCGCCCGACCGCGTTGTCGCCGTCTTCCGGGAACTCCAGAATCTCGACATTGACGATCATTCCGTCGAGATCCTCAACCGAGTTGATGTGGCGTGGCTCAGCCCCGACCCGATCTACCGATTGGCGATTGGGAGGCATCTCAAGCCCGTCCGGAATCTCAATCCACTGCTGAAGGCGATCGTCCGATGGAGCGACAAAATTGCCGCGCTTGCGAATGCGAAACTCGCCCACGACGGTGATATGTGCGCGGCGCAGGATGCGAACGATCTCGCCGTCGGCCCTGCCATCCTTGTCGAAACGGCCGATGCGTACCAGCGCCCTGTCGCCGTGCATGGCCTTACCGGCCTCAGGCGGCGGGAGAAAGACATCGCCTTGCACGTTTTCGGTTCCCGGATCGGGTATCAGGAAGCCGTAACCATCGCGATGAATGGAGACACGGCCGGCCACATACTCGGGATTGACGCCGACCACGATGTAGTGGCCGGATTTCAACTCAGCGAGCGTTCCCCGCTCACATAAACGGTCGAGAACCTGTTCGAGCCCGCTGCGGTCTTCTCCCACCAGCCGCAGCTCCTTTACGAGTTGCTTGTACGTCGCACGGCTGTGCGGAAGGTTGCGTATATGTTCCAGTACGGATGCGTCAGTCAGTGCGCCGTCACTGCTTCGGGTGTGCTTCGGCACTACCGTGATTGTATAGACTGTCTGCGTTTTGCTTTATCATGTCGGGCATGGAATTGAAGGCGATTCGCTTGACCGTCCCGGCCGACGGCAACATCATCGTTGGCCAAAGCCATTTCATCAAAACGGTCGAAGACATTTACGAAGCAATGGTGAACACCTCGCCGCATTTGAAGTTTGGCATTGCTTTCAACGAGGCTTCCGGTGACTGCCTGACGCGTCTTGACGGCAACGACGAGGAACTGAAGCAGAACGCAGTTCAGAACGCGACAGCAATCGGCGCAGGCCATGTTTTCGTAGTCGCACTGCGCAACGGATTCCCGATTAACGTGCTCGGGCGCATCCAGGCCGTGCCCGAAGTGGCGGGTATCTACTGCGCAACGGCGAATCCGGTCGAAGTGATTGTCGCGGAAACAGAACAAGGCCGAGGTGTGCTGGGTGTTATCGACGGCAGCTCACCCAAAGGGGTCGAAACCGAATCGCACGTCAAAGCCCGGGTCGAACTGCTTCAGCGGTTTGGGTACAAGCGATAATCAGACAATCTTAAATGCGAGAGCATACTTCGACGGCTTCTGCGGCGGTAACTGAACGCGCAGGTCGTTTGCCTCGCGCGTCCAAGTGACCTTCCCGCTCCCGAGCAGCTCAATGTTGTCAATCTTCGGCAAAGCATGCGGAGCTTGCCTGCCGAGCGCTGGAATGACCACCTCCCGGTCAGGGACTCCCATTACAAATGCGTAAAGAACAGGGCCCTTTGTGGTAAAGCGTACATCCTGCGCTGTCAGATCCTTCCTGTTCTTCTCGTTGAACTTCGCATCCGCGGCCGCTGTGGTGGGAAGCGTGGAAGGCCCCTCGCCGAAAATCTTCCATGGACGGGTCCCGTAAATGGCTTCGTCGTTAACGTTCATCCACTGCGTGATTTCAGAAAGAATGCTCATCTCAGTTGAATCGAGCGCTCCGCTGTTCGGAAGCGGGAAATTCAACAGCAGGTTGCCATTACGGCTGACGATATCTACCAGAAGATCGATCACCTGCTTCGGAGTCTTGTAAGTGTCATTTCTGCGGTAATGCCAATCGCCGACGGACGTGTCCGTCTGCCACGCAGTAGGCCAGATTCCGTTCACCACGCCTCGTTCGACATCCAGGACGCACGTACCCCCCGCGCAGTCCTCGGGTTTCTTACTGTTGTAAACAGCGCTCGGGACTCCTCCGTTTCGCTTGGCGCTCAGGTTATAGAGATTGGCAACAATGCTCAACCCGTAGTCTTCAAACGGCAGCGCTCCATCGGTGTACAGCAGATCGGGCTGGTAGGTATCTACCAGATCCTTCACGCGTCTGTACCACTGCTGTTTCCAGGATTCGGGGATGCCGTCCTCGTTCCAGGGCAGTTCTTTGTAGACAATTTTGCAATCCGTATACAGGCTCGCAAATCGGGGATCGGCGCCGTCGTAAGGCACACGGGCAAACGGTCCCGTGGTGTCGTGCCCATGGCTTGTCGAAAACCATTTATAGGTGATCCAGAGGTGCTCAGTTACGCCGAACTTAAGCCCCTGCTTCTGCGCGGCGTTGCGAAATAGACCGACCACATCTTTTCCCGGGCCCATCTGAACAGCGTTCCAGCCGTGGTACTTCGAATTCCACAGATCGAAATTGTCGTGATGCACACCCATCGAGACAAAGTACTTCGCGCCTGCTTTCTTATACAAACCGACCAGATAGTCCGGATCGAAGTCCGACGCATGCCACTTAGGGATCAGATCCTTGTAGCCGATGCGCGATGGAGGGCCATAGTGCTCGACGTGATACCGATTTTGCGGAGTTCCCTGCATGTACATGTTCCGGGCATACCAGTCGCCGTCTTCGATTGCGGACTGCGGTCCCCAATGCGCCCAAATGCCAAACTTCGCATCACGAAACCAGTCCGGAACCTGATAGGCCGCAAGCGAAGCACGACTGGCGTGAAACGGTCCGGGTGCGGTTTCGAGCCGAACCTTTGCTGCCTGCTCCGTTTGCGCACCACGCGTGATTGCGACTCCCGCCATCATGCCGAGAGCGGATCGCCTCGTTATCCCCATTCCTCGCATGATAGCGAGGGGCATCTCAGCTTCACTCGCGCCCGCACGAGCGTGCTACCGAAGTGTAACCATTGTGGCGCCCCAGCCGCCGGCTTCGGCCGGAGCGTCGCCGAAAGTTTCGATACAGGGCGTGCGCGCCAGCGCGCTCGCCCCTAAGGTCGCATCGAACTACGCACTTAGCCTAGAAAGAGAACCGCGCACCCATAGTGATGACACGCGCGGCAAGCGCAGCCGTATCTTGTCCAAAGTTCGAGTTCGCGATGTTGTTTGATATTGTGGCCGGATTGAAGTTCAGAAGATTGAATACGTTGTACGCATCAACTCGGAACTCAAACCGGGCATTCTCGCCGAGTATGGGCAGCTTTGGCAGACCAAAGCCCTTCGACACCGTTAAATCCACGTCCCGATAATCTGGTCCGTTGAGTGAGTTGCGGGCGACACCCGGGCTCTGAGGCAGTGCCGACCCATATCCGCTAGAGAAAGGAGTGTAAGTCGGAATTGAAAAGTAGGCGGTACCACCCTTGGGATAGTTCGAGCCGGTTTTGAACTGATCGTTACTTGTGCTGCTCCCCGCGCCGCCCAAATACGCGGCAGGGAACAGCGTCGTATAGTTGCAGGTTGAGCAATACAGGCTTCCGTTGATCACGCTGGTAACAGGACTCCATGGGAACCCCGAGTGAATATTGAAGATGCCGCTGATCGTCCAGCCGCCCACAATCTTTTCCGCCCAATTCTTAGAACCGTGGAACAGGATAGGCTGCCAGGTGCCAAACAGCTTGAACGCTTTGCTGATGTTGTAATCGCAGCGCCCTTCGTCCAGACGGAGATTGTACGGGTAAGGCTGCTCATAATAAGGGCCGGAACTGGTATCGATGCACTTGGACCAAGTGAATTGCGTCTCGGCCGAGAATTGCTGTCCGAACTGATGCTTTACGTCGGCAATCATGGCGTTGTAGTGACCGTAGCCATTCAGATTCCAGTAGTCGCCGCCGCCGATCTGGGGATTCAATGCATAGCCCAAAGCCGCAGGAACGGCATTCGGGTCCTCGTGGAAATTGATGTTACGCGACAAGGTGCCTTGATAGCCCAGCATCGCTATCCAGTTATGACCCAGATCGTATTGCGCATCGACGGAGTAGTGGTGCACGCGCGTGGTCGGAAACCTATACGGAAAGAGAGTGACGTTGACCTGGGCACCGCTGGCAGGCAGTCCATTCGGGCCAAATGCCGAAATAGTGTTCGGATTGACCGGGTAACTGGTCAAAGAGTGCACGTTCGCCGCGATAGCGTAAACGATACCGGGGTTGGGCGAGGTGGGCGTGGACTCAGTGAAGGTGGGGGACACCACCAGCCCGGGGTTTCCCCCGACGTTGGCCGAAAGCGCGATTTCTTCCTGGTTATAGTTCAAACCATAACCGCCGCGCACCACAAGTTTGTCCTTGAAGAGAGACGGACTCCAAGCGAAACCAAGCTGCGGTCCCAGGTTATTCCACTGCGGTCTCCAGGATTCCCCGTCGCGGACAGTTAAACCTGTTAAGAAGTTTGACCCCGCACCCGGGTAGGCTATAAACAAATTACCCTGCGTGTCCGACAGCGCGCCGAAGTAGGACCCCCGCAGCCCGAGATTG
>JAFARV010000404.1 GCA_019245255.1 Acidobacteriaceae bacterium
TGGTTCGGCCTTGACTGGTTCGGTCTCGAGTAAGACCGGCGCTCAAAATGCACGCGTATGGACCATCACCATGACTAACCCGGGTCCCGGCATTGCATACGCGACCCAGCTGAACGGATTTACTTTGACACAGACTGCCGGTGCGGCCTGTTCGCCGGTTATCACGCCGCCGTCGGCGTTTCCGATTATGCTGGGAGACATCGCTTCCGGCGGCTCACAAAGCGCAGCCTTTACCATTAATTTCACGGGCTGCAGTCCGCTCGCGCGATTCTCGCTGAACCTTCCATTCAGTTCGACCGGCGGAAGCAATACGGGAGCTGTAATTCGTAGTAATGAATTTAGATAAGGACAAAAACAATTAGTATGCGCCGAGCATTCTTTCTTTTTCTTTTAAGTTGCGCGACGGGGCTGCTCATGCAAGGTACCCCGTCCTTTTCACTGTTGCCATCTGGGGGCACAATATCCGGAGCTCCGGGATCGACCGTGGGCTGGGGATTCACCGTCACCGACAGCTCCGAATACGTCGTAATCACTGGGTCATCTTTTACCCCATCCAGCCTTTACGGCACTTACCAGGATTTCACCGGATCCGCAGCCTTGATCGTCGCCGGACCCAGCCCTGAAAACCAGACTGTAAGCCAGCCCTTCGATGCAACCGCAATGAGCGGCCTGGGAGCCTTCACGATCTTCTCTACCACACCAACGAACACGAAGATCTCCGGGAATCTGGTTATCGATTACAGCCTCTTTTCACAGGACCCCAATTCGCCCACCTTCGATCCAGACACTTCAACGCTGGTAGCGGATGCGAATGTGTCCTTACCGGCAGCGGTCAATGTTGCGCCCGAGCCTTTGCTCGCGCCTGTGCTCGGGCTTGCACTTGCTGCGGTCGGGTTAGCCGCAAAACGCCGCAAGAACGCATAAGCTCACACTTCGCGGCGGCTGCCGGTCTCCGCCGCATGGGCTCGGCGATATTCTGAGAGCATCATGCAGCTGCCGCGCTTCGTACTGGTCGAACAATCGTTTCCTGACCGCAGCATCCATAACATACGCGAACACGTCTTTCGGGAACTGGCCGCATCCGATTTCGCCGGCCGCGTGCCGAAGCGTGCCTCCGTCGCCATCGGCGTCGGCAGCCGAGGCATCTCGAATATCGCAACCATCGTCAAGTCGGTCGTCGATTGGTGGAAACAGCAGGGCGCTCAGCCGTTCATCATCCCCGCCATGGGCAGCCATGGCGCCGCTACCGCCGAGGGACAAGCAGACGTGCTCGCGCACTATGGCATTCACGAAGCCACTATGGGCGTCCCCGTTCGGAGTTCCCTCGACGTGGTGCTGCTCGGCGAAACTGGCGAAGGCATCAAAGTTTCCCTAGACAGGAACGGCTTCGAAGCGGACGGCATATTTCTCGTTGGTCGTGTGAAATGGCATACCGACTTTGCCGGGTCCATCGAGAGCGGTCTCTTCAAAATGATGGCGATCGGCCTCGGCAAGTTTGCGGGAGCCCAACAATATCACACCTTTGCGTATCGCATCGGTTTGGAGCAGATGATCCGGTCCGTCGGAGCGAAGATGTTCTCGACCGGGAAAGTGCTCGGCGGACTCGCCATCCAGGAAGGAGCGCATCACGAAACAGCCGGTCTGGTCGCAGTCACGTCTTCGCAGGGTCTCGAGCGCATGATCGCTCAAGAGGAGCGTCTGCTCTCTGAAGTAAAGTCCTGGATGGCAAAGTTGCCTGCCCCTGAGATCGACGTTCTCATCGTCGACGAAATCGGCAAGAACATCAGCGGCGCGGGAATGGATACGAAGGTGATCAACCGCAGCGTCAACGGGCATTACAATCCGTGGCCGGACACACCGTTCGTACATCGAATCTACGCGCGCGGGCTCAGCGAATTGACATACCACAGCGGCGTTGGTCTCGGTATGGCAGACGTCGTGCACGATCGGCTCGTCAATGACGTCGACTGGAAGCCGACTTACATCAATTCGCTTACTGCCGCAACACCCGCCTGTATCAAAACCCCGATTCACTTCGCAAGCGATAGTGAAGCTCTCGCGAACATAGCGCCGACGGTTGGTAAGGTGGACCTTTCGAAAGTAACTTACTGCCGGATCAAGAATACGCTTGAGCTCGTCCACGTCGCCGTAAGTGAGAACTTAGTCGCTTCTCTTGCGCCTAACGCTAACGTGGTATCAGACCCATTCGAAGTTAGGTTCGATGCGCGCGGCAACCTGCCCGAGTTCGCCGCGCCTGCTCCGGAAGGAGACTTTGCTGAAGCGGCCGAGGCAGACCGCCCCGGAGTACGCGCCTAATTTCGCGATCCGCCCGGTCTGCTCCCGCGGAACTTACTTGCCAATAGCAGGACTGCTCCGGAAACCAGTAAAGCCCAGGTACCCGGCTCCGGAACCGGTGCGGCGTTCGCGTCGATTGCCGCCAGCGCCGCATTCGCAACCAGCGCCTGTCCTGTCGTTGTCGGATGTAAGCCATCCCAGAACAGGAACGTGTTGGGATTCACGCCGAGCTTGCCCTGTGCCGGTTGAGTTACATTCGCAAAACAGAGTGGGTCTGTACCAATCTTGCATCCGGTCGAACTGTCCGACACGATCTTGTTGAACAAAGTGAAAATGTCGACACCGATCACATCGAGTCCCATTCCGTCCAGCTTGTTCAGATCGGCTTGCCATTCGAGGTTAAATGCAGCGGAATCGGCGTCGACCAAGGCAACCGCTGCCGCTCCCTGCTTAAGCGC
>JAFARV010000435.1 GCA_019245255.1 Acidobacteriaceae bacterium
GTCAACTGGGCCAAGGATCACGCAAACGCTATTCTCGAGGCCTGGTATCCAGGCGAGGAGGGTGGAACGGCAGTCGCTGAAACCCTCTCCGGAAAGAACAATCCGGCTGGCCGCCTTCCCGTCACCTTCTACACTGGCGTCGATCAGCTGCCAGCATTCGAGAATTACGGGATGAAAGGGCGGACCTATCGCTACTTCGAAGGCAAGCCGCTCTATCGTTTCGGCTACGGGCTGAGTTATACCACCTTCCGGTACAGCGATCTGAGCGTCCCGCACAGCGAAGTTCAAGCCGGGAAGCCGGTGCACGCAGAGGTCACAGTGGCCAATAGCGGGAAGGTTGCTGGTGACGAAGTAGTTCAGCTATATCTCAAATTCCCTAACGTAGCGGGAGCTCCAATAAAAGCACTGCGCGGGTTCCAACGTATCCATCTCGAGCCGGGTGCGAACCAGAAGGTTCATTTTGAACTTCAGCCGCGAGACCTGAGCATGGTGACAGAAGCAGGCGAGCCGATCGTGGCCGGGGGAGACTACACCATCAGTATCGGCGGCGGTCAGCCTGATAGCGGGGCGCCAGCGGTCAACGGCCACTTCCACGTGAACGGCCAGATGACGCTTCCAGAGTAGGTTTCACAGACCTCCAGAGACTTGTGCAAGCTCTGGAGGCGCTGACAGACATCAGCGAGGTAAGCGCACGTCGTTTGTGTCCCTTTCGGTTCGCGACCGGGCCGACACACGCCCGAAAGGGTGTCGTTCCACAATTCCCTTGTTTTCTCGAACAACAATCCACTGATTGGCGTCAACGCCCGGCAGCGTTTCGACTTTACCCTGAGGCCATCGGATCGTAACCGTTGCTTTGGTATCGTGCGCCAGGCCGAAGTGAACGCGGAAGTCTCCCTGCGAGATCTGAAATCCACCGCTGCGCACCTCGTCGATCTGTGTGCCGAGCGCCGATTTCACGGTGATGCGTGCACCGATAGCGTCACGCCCGCTCGCTGTGACAGCGCGAACCAGAAGAGAGTTGCCCGTTTCCCCAAAGTTCTTGAGCAGTGAAGGCGGCTCAAATAAGTTAACGACGACGATTTCCATGGAACCGTCGTTGTCCAGATCGCCGACTGCAATGCCGCGCGAAGAGTGCTTGGCGGTTATGCCCGGGCCCGATCTTGCGGACATGTCGAAGAACTGTCCATCGCGTCGATTCCAAAAAAACCGGCGCGGCTGCTTGAATGTCTCACCGAGGCCGTACTTCTCGACAAAAGGATAAACGTGTCCCGATGCGATAAACAGATCCGGCCAACCATCATTATCGACGTCAAGAAAAGCCGTCCCCCATTTCACCTCTTGGGTGTGTACTGCCAGTCCAGCCTTACTGGTTACGTCTGTAAAAGTGTTGTCTCCGTTGTTGTGATAGAGCGTGTTTGTGTCGCTCGAGAAGTTAGTCTTGAAAATATCGAGCCGGCCGTCGTGGTCGTAGTCTGCGGCTGTAGCGCCCATTCCAGCTTGTTCTCTGCCGTCTTCGTTATACGCCAGGCCACTGCCAACTCCGATCTCCTCGAAGGCCCCATTGCGCTTGTTATGGAAGAACAGACTGGCTGTGGAGTCGCAAGTCACATAGAAATCAGGCCAGCCGTCATTGTCAAAATCCCCAGTAAGAACGGTAAAGCCGTAATACTCGGGTGGAGTTTCAACACCGGCCTGTTTACTTACATCGACGAAGTGCCCGTGCCCATCGTTGTGGTAGAGGGTCATGCTTTCCCCTTTTAACCCGCGTGGGCCGCAAGGCACGGGAATGCCTTTCCAATTACAGCCGCTCGTTTCGCGCGGTCGCGGCGTTTCCTGAGCGCTGAAGTCGATGTAATTAGCTACTGCGAGGTCGAGGTGGCCGTCGCGGTCGTAGTCAAGAAACGCGCATCCCGTGCTCCAGCGGGATCCGGGTCTGTCTAGCCCTCGTTCGCGCGTCTCGTCGCGAAAGGTGCCGTTCCTCATATTGTGCAGAAAAACATTGTGGCCCCATTGGCCGATGAAGACGTCGACGTAACCGTCGTTGTCAACGTCACCTGCACAGATGCCCTGCCCCCACCCAGTGTGCCCGATTCCCGCTTTCTGGGTTACATCTTCGAAATGAAGGCCGCCCAGATTGTGATAGAGATGCGGCGTCAAAGGCGGCTCGGTTGGATGAAGCCGGTCTCCCTGGACCAGCAAGATATCAGGCAAGCCGTCATTGTCGTAGTCGAAGATGGCAACGCCCGGCCCAGTGTTCTCGACTACGTATGTCTGGTCGAGATCGCCGGAGATTGTTTCGGCATTCAGCCCTGCCTCCGCGGCGAGATCGCGGAAGTTCACGGATGGAGGCCTCAGTCCGGGGGGAAGCGGACGAACAGGCTGATCGACTGCGCCAGTAGAAACGGCTTGCGGCAATGCTTTAATTGCGAGAAAGATAAACGTCAACACCAGTGCCGTGCCACTTGCGACAATGCAGCCTCGCACTAATGAACCTGCACAGCCGATTGCGCTTGTCTCGAGCGGGTCTGCGCAATCAGTGTCAACGCCCTTTCGACGTCCGGATCGCCGGGCTTGGATGCATCGGCGAAACGCAGTTCCTTCTCGCCCCGGTCAAGTTGACCTGAGTGGCAGTACACGAGGCCCAGGTTTTTGTGCAGGTCGCGGCTCGCCGTGCAGTTCCCGCAAGTCCGCAGCGCCTCTTGCAGTTTTCGAGCGGCGCCATCCCAATCGCCTTGCTGCATTAGAGCAACCGCATCATTGTTGAGCGTTCCAGCCCGATCCAGAATCTTGTTCCTTTTTTGCAGCTCCTCAAAGCTTTGTAACAGACGAGCGCTTTCCTGCGGATCGCTTCCTTTTAGAGCATGACCGAGGCTCCACAATGCCTGACTGTATTGCGGATTGATCGTCAATGCCTGCTTCCAGGCATGGACGGCTTCTTCATGCCTCGAATTCGATTCGAAACATTGCCCAAGCAGATACCACGCCATCGCGTTCCGGCTGTCTTCTTTTACTACGACCTGCAGGTTGTCGATGGCGGTCTGATAATCCCCGGCCTGCTTGGCAATCAGCGCGAGGTGATAGTGTGGTTGCGGCATGTGGGGAGAGAGGCGAATTGCCGTCTCGAATTCCGGCCTGGCTTCCGCCGTACGGCCGAGATCAAAAAGTATGGCTCCGTGGTTAAAGTGAGTGGCAGCGGCGTCGGGCGCCAGACGGACCGACATTTCAGCTTCGGGCAGAGCGCCCTTCAAATCGTAGCCGTCCGCTTTTGCGATGGCGAGGTCAAGATGCGCGGCGGCTGAGTTTGGATCCGTGCTCGCGACCTTTTCAAGAAGCGAGATCCCGTCCTGAGTCCGGCCGACGCGGCACTCGACCTTACCCAATGCAGAAAGCGTTCGCAAATCATTCGGCATCAGGTCCAGGGCCTTTCTAAGTTCCGGCTCGGCATCGGTATAGCGTTGTTCTTGAGCGAGGATCAATCCGAGATTCAGATGTCCTTGAGCGTAATTCGGATCGTCCTCGACCGCCTGCGCGAGCAGTGTTTCCGCCTTTCCGATATTGCCTTCCTGCGCATAGATGACTCCGAGGTTGCCCAATCCGGAGACTAGTTGCGGGTCGAGCGTGATTGCCTCTTCGAGGTATTTTTTGGCGGTGACCAAATCACCTCGCAACTGAAAGATCCGGCCAAGCTCTGCCCGGGCGAGCGCCATCTTCGGGTCGAGTTCTGCGGCCTTTTCGAGAGCCTGCTGCGCACCTTTGGAGTCGTTCGCCGCCTCGAGCGCGAGCGCGAGATTGTACTGTGTTTGAGCATTGCGAGGCTCTAACTCAAGCATCTGGCGGTAGACTTCCGCCGCCTGCTCAGGATGCCCTGATTGCAGATACTGATTCGCCTTATTGCCTTGCGCCGCAAGCTGGCTGCGCTTGAACTCCTGTTGCTTGGCTTTCTTGAATTCGTCTGTGACTTCCGTCGCTTGTTTTGTTTCGCCTAAGGTCCGCAGAACCGCAGAAAGCTGGAATTGAGCGGAGCTATCTTCGGGCTTTAGTTGCACAGCCTTCCTGAGGTGCGTCAGTGCTTGCTCCGGTTTATCCAAGCGTGCGAGAACGAAGCCAAGCTGGTATTGCGATTGGAAGTCCTGCGGATTACCGTTGACGGCCCGGACCAGTTCCGGTTCTGCTTTGGCATACTCGCCGAGCCCGCGATACACCGCACCGAGAAGAAGTCGCCCTTCGGGATCGGACGGTTTGCGGCGCACATATTGTTGGGCAGGGGCCAGCGCTTCTTGATAAGCAGAAACGGTATCGAGAGCCTTCACTTCGGCAAGCAGCGCTTCGGTGTCGTTCGGGTCGAGCTTCACCGCCGCCGCATATTCATCAGCAGCTTCTCTAAACCGCGCCTCACGCGCGAAGACGTTTGCTACCGTGAAGTGCGCACTCTTCATGCCGGGATGCGACTTGATGAGATCCGAGAGTTGCCGGATGGCCTCCCTTGCTCCGGCATCATGCGCCCCAGGAATTCCCATCTGCTGCTTGGCTAATGCATCTTCGTAAGTGGCGGTCGCCAACGAGAGCCTCATTTCGGGCGAGTTCGGCTGAAGCGCGAGGGCTTCGTTCCAATAGCGGATCGCCGCATCGTAGCGGCGCTGCGCGGAAAGGGCCTGTGCGAGGTGATCGAGTGCAAACACGGACTCAGGCTCGGTGGTTAGAAGGGCCCGGAACTGCGGCTCGGCCTCGGCAGGTTTGCCTTCATCGAGGAGTACCGAACCGAGCGCCGCGTGAGCCTGCTTCATGTCGGGTTTGTAGTCGAGAGCAGTCCGAAACTCCTGTGCAGCCTGTGCCAGCTTCTCCCCGTGAATCAGAGCCACGCCATAGTTGAAATGGGCTTCAGCAGATTTCGGCTCGAGCCGCACGGCTTCCTCGAAAGCCGCCAGAGCACACGGCATTTGATTCTTTTCCACAAACCAGGCACCAAGCGCATCGTAAGCGGAGGCGGAAACTCCACGCTGAATTGCTGTGTCGAAGCTAGAGGGAGGCTTGCACGCAGCTGGCAGACCGACGCCATACATCGCGGCCACTTGGCACAGAAGCAGCGCCGGACAGGCATACGAGGGGGAAGCCCTCCGAGAACACCTCATAGTTCCAGAAACCAGTATAGGAACAGAATACGTGTAAGTCACCGCTAACTTTAGTGTCTGCTCGCGGACTCGACCACCTCCATCACCTGATCGGCGCGAACATTCGTCAGCGTCTGCCGGATGCCCGAAGGCCAACGGATGTCGATCTGCTGCACAACTTGCGACGGGCCCAAGCCAAAGTGAACCCGAGGATCGCTCGAGGCTGCATAGCCACTGCTCGTGGTGGCTTCCGAGTACATACGAGCACCCTTATCTGTCGTTATCTGAATACGCGCTCCGAGCCCCATGCGATTACTCTTCACACCCTTGAGTTTGAGGATGATCCAGTGATTGCCGGTCTGGGTTTCGTTGTGCAACACGCGAGCAGGCGCACCGAGTGCCGTGGTCACGAGATCGACGCGGCCATCATTGTCGAGATCGCCGTAGGCCAGCCCGCGGTTGGGCGCGGGACGAGTAAAGTCCGGCCCTGCCGTTGCGCTCACGTCTTCGAATTGGCCATTGCCCAGGTTGCGGAACACGGCATTCGGTTCCACATAGTGGAAATGGCGCGAAACAGTCTCGATATTGTCCATAACGTTACCGCGGGCCACGACGAGGTCTTTCCAACCATCGTTGTCGAGGTCAACCACTCCGTTTGACCAGCCCGACATAGGTCGGGTCAGCGTCGCCAGTTGGCTGCGCTGTGTGGCATTCCGGAACTGGCCCGAACCTGAGTTAATGAACAGGGGAAAGGTCTCATTCTCGACGGCGGTGTGCCAGATATCTGGAAGGCCATCGTTGTTGACGTCGCGGAAATCGGCTCCCATCCCGGCCAGGGCATCGCCATCCTCGTTGTATGCTACTCCCGCTTGAAGAGCAACGTCTTCAAATCGCTTGCCCGCGATATTGTGGAACAGAAGATTCGGGCTATTGTCATTGGCGACAAAGATGTCAGTAAACCCGTCACCATCATAATCGGCGAAGACGACACCCATGCCCTTACCGCGTACGGCCGCGATGCCGGTCTCTTCCGAAACGTCGGTGAAGGTTCCGTCGCCGTTGTTGCGATAAAGTGTGTTTGGCAGCGGTCCGAAATTCTTCGGATGGCAATAACTGCGGCCGGCAATTCCAGTACACGCTGGTTCGTGGTCCGGATCCCACTGGCAGTAATTTGACACAAAAAGGTCAAGCAACCCATCATTGTTGTAATCGAACCAGCCGGCGGAAACGGACCACATCTTCCGCCCATTCCATACGCCGCCTTCGACACCCGCTTTCCGGGTCACATCCGTGAACGTTCCGTCGCCGTTATTGTGGAACAACTCATTCCCATTCACGTTGGCGACATACAAATCCGGCCAACCGTCATTATCATAGTCACCGACCGCAGCGCCCATGCCGTATCCGGAACCTGCGACGCCTGCTCGTTCAGTGACGTCGGTGAACGTTCCGTCGCCATTATTCCGAAAGAGGCGATTGAAGTATTTGGGCCCGGCCTTTTTCAGCGATGGCATTTCTGCGCCATTCACCAGATAAATATCTAAGAGGCCGTCACCATCGTAATCAAGAAGAGCTACGCCCGCGGGCATCGTCTCCGGTTGATGTTTCTCTGGAGTTGCGCAATTTTCGGTTTTGAAGCGCACCCCACCCGATTGGGAGATGTCCTTGAACCGGATCGCGCCAGATGGGTGAATTCCCGCACTGATTATTACAGCCGATAACGAGATAGCGGCGGATACAATGGCGTACTTCCCCACCCGACTACTGCCTTGTTCCGCGCGGCTCACGGATGGTCAAAATCTGATTGGCAGCGACGTTCTTGACGGTCTGAACGATTCCACTCGGCCACGTGATCTCGAGAAGCCGCACCGTTCTGTCTTGATGGAGTCCGAAGTGAACCCGCTTGTCATTGGCGGAGAGATAACTGCCTGCGGGACTTACGAAACCGAATTGTGAGAGGCCAGATTCGCTCACTATGCGAACTTTAGCTCCGATGCCATCACGATTGCTGGCCGTTCCCACTGTGTTTACGGTTAACCAGTGGTTCGATCTGCAATTGTTTAGGAGGACTAACGCGTTGGCGTCCAAAGAGCTCACCACGATATCGATTGCGCCGTCGTTATTCACGTCGCCGAATGCTGCCCCTCGGGCAGCTTGCAGCGTGTGAAACACGGGGCCACTCGCGGCGGACACGTCCTCGAACTTACCGTGCACATTACGTAGCAAAAGTGGCGGCTCCAGGTAGTGAACGTTGGGCTGGAAATATTCAATGTTATCCATGACGTGGGACTGTGCCACAAATAGATCCTTCCAACCGTCGTTATCGTAATCAACCCAACCTGTACCCCAGCCCGAATGCGGCATGGTGATCCGGGTCAAGCCGCTCGTCCCGGCAGCATATTGGAACGTTCCTTTCAAGTTGTGAAACAACGCGTACTTCTGGTTTGCCAGATCATCAATGAAGATATCGGGCCACCCGTCGTTGTCGTAATCATCGAAAGCCACACCCATTCCGGAGAACGCGTGCCCGTCTTCGTCGTAAGCGACCCCAGCTTGCAGCGCCACCTCGGAGAAAGTTCCGTTGCCGTTGTTATGGAACAGTTGCTCCGCAATCGCGTCGTTGGCGACCAGTATGTCCGGCCAGCCATCGCCATCGTAGTCGTTAATGGCGCTTCCGAGTCCGCGGCCCGTAACTCCCGCGAACCCCGCCTTCTTGGTTACATCAGTGAACGTTCCGTCCCGGTTATTGTGAAATAGCAGATAGGTACCGGGCTTGAACACATCGGGGTGGCAGTATGCCGGGTGCCCATGCTCCGGCTGGCCGCAGGGCATGTTTTTCGAGAAATCCCAATCGAGATAACGTGCGACGAACAGGTCTAGATAACCGTCGCGGTCATAAT
>JAFARV010000562.1 GCA_019245255.1 Acidobacteriaceae bacterium
CAGCACATTGACCTCGGCGCCTTAAAACCCGACTCGCCCGCGAATCTGGTATCACGGTACGCTGCTGACCTAGCCTCTGCCGGCGAGAGCGAGAACGAAGCCCTCGACTTATGGTCCCCACTTGCTCCCCGGGAACGCGTACATCAGTTCGTCGAAAATGCCCGCAGACAGAGTAATGTTCTCGCTGTGATCGGCGCCGTCCCGCGTCGCGCGTTGGTTGACCTAGCTCTCTCTAATCGGCACGTCACTACTGACGCAAATGGACAGGCTGGTTTCCGCGTGCGTTCATCCGGCGTAGGCGCGCAGGCAGTCTCGACATACGTGGTCCGCAGCAACGGAGAGTTTCGTATCCTCGGCGATGCGCAGATTCCGGACGCCATTGGCCGCCTGGTTCTCTCTGAACTCGATCACGGCGATACCGCAAGCGCCCGGCGCTGGCTCGATTGGGTTCGGGACGACATCAAGATCCATTCCGATGATGATCCTTTGGGCGGGCCAATGTTCCCGAGAGTCTGGACGCGGGCATCGGACAGCGATGAAAAGAAAATGCGGTATGCGGCCGCCACGCTCATTTTCGACCGTGACGCGTTGCCCATTCTGAAGGAAGCGATCGATTCCACTTCTGAACCCGTGAAGAGCTTCTATCAAATGGCATACCTGCAGGCGTGTGTGGTGTCGCATGCCTGGGAAACGGCACTTCCCTTTGCAGAACAGGTGACCAGGACCTATCCGGAGTCCGATGCCGCACTGGGCGCGGTTGGCTTGATCTACGCAGGTCTAAATCGGTTACAGGACCTTCACTCAATTCTCCAAGCCAGAATCGATCACAACCCCGACGACCTCACAGCGCGCCGCCAGCTAGCGGAGACTCTCGCGCGCGAGGATAAGTTTGTTGAATCGGAAGCGGCTGCGAAGCAGCTCACGGAGATTTCTACGGCAACTGCCACCGACTGGAACCAATATGGTTGGACTTCGCTCTTCGCCGGCGATGTTACTGAGGAGAAGATCGATGGCCTGCAGCGTGCGGACAGCAGGAACATCGCGAGCATCCTGCACACTCTCGCGTCTATGTACGCCGAGATTGGAAAAGGGCAGGAAGCGCGGGAAACGATTCTGCAGGCAATGACGGCTTGGGGTCTGGACGAGCCAAATAGCGATGCCTGGTATGTGTTCGGCCGCATTGCGGAGCAGTATGGAGTGCCGGAAGCTGCCGCCGTCTACTACGGCAAAGTCGAGCCTCCAAAGGACCGCATTGTTGACTCGCTATCGACTTACTCGCTCGCCCAGCGAAGACTCGCGGGTTTGAGAAAATCTGCGTCGCACACCTGAGCTTTACACGCCGCTATTCAATAATGCCTGCAGCGCCATGGTAGCAATGCCCTCTGCGAACTCTGCGGTTAATGGAGCATGCCCGGCCAGCAGGCGGAAATAGATTGGTCCATAAATGGCATCCATCACCACCTCGAGGTCGGTATCTGCCGGAAGTCGGCCCTCCACAATGTGCTTGCGCAAAAGCGCCTGAGCCTGTTCGCGCCTGGGCCGGATCCAGACCTGCCGAAATGCATCGGCGAACTCTGCATCGCTCTGTGCCGCCGCGATAAACGCTTTGAAGATTCTGCCGCGCCGTCCGGTCAGGAGCGCGATGAAGTCACTTAGCTGCTCGCGAATGTCGCGCGCCACATCTCCGGTATCGGGGAACGGGGTCTCTTGCGCCACCTGCTCGCGTAAAGCCTCGATCAGCACCGCACCCTTGTTCGGCCACCAGCGGTAGATTGTCGCTTTACTCGCCCCGGCGCGCTCGGCAATGGCATCCGCTGTAGTATTCGCGAAGCCCGCTTCCTCGAGGATTTCCAGAGCCGCCGTGAGGATTCTTCCTCGTGCCACCTCGTCGCGAGGCCGGCCGCGCCCCCTCTGGGCAGCCTCGTCGCCGCCTTCCCGCACTAGCGGCAAATACTCGGGCTGGCTTCTGCCGTTAAGATCTTGCAACATTTCCCTCTATGTGATGCGTCCGGCGCCCGGCGGGTACAAATTTTCGAAACTTATTAGTACCGTAAATGATCAGTTAAGTACTGCGGCGCTTCGCTCGCCGTCCCTCGATTCCTGATGTGGATTGTTAGAACTGCTCTCAACCGGCCTTATACGTTCATAGTTCTTGCGCTGGTGATTTTGATCGTCAGCCCGATCGTCATTCTGCGCACCCCAACGGACATCTTCCCGAGCATCGATATCCCTGTCATCGCTGCGATCTGGAACTACTCGGGCCTGAACACGCCCGAGATGGAAGGCCGCATTACCTCGGTGTATGAACGTATCCTGACCACGACCGTTAATGACATCGAACACATCGAATCCACTACTCTCAACGGCACCGCGATAGTCAAGGTCTTCTTGCAGCCCTACGCAAGCAGCATCGCCGGTGTGGCGCAGGTGACCGCGGCGAGCCAGACCATTCTCCGGCAGCTTCCGCAGGGCACGGTTCCCCCGCTAATCCTTTCCTATAACGCGTCGAGTGTACCTATCATTCAGCTCGGGTTGTCCGGCAAGGGCCTGCAGGAACAGGATTTGAACGACATAGCGTTGAACTTCCTGCGTACTCAGCTGGTAACTGTCCCCGGGGCGGTAGTCCCGTATCCCTACGGCGGCAAGCAGCGGCAGGTGATGGTGGATCTGAACCCGGCAGAACTGCAGTCCAAGGGCCTTTCGGGTGTCGACGTGGTGAACGCCGTTGCCAATCAGAACCTGATTCTGCCCTCCGGCACGGCGAAAATCGGCCAGTTTGAGTACGAAGTTGACATGAACGCCAGTCCTCAGAGCATCGGGGAATTTAACGATTTCCCGGTGAAGGTGGTCAACGGCTCACCCGTATATCTTCGAGATATTGCCAATATCAGGAATGGCTTCGCTCCGCAGACTAATATCGTCCGCCAAGATGGCCAGCGTGGCGTGCTTGTCAGCATCCTCAAATCCGGCAGCGCGTCGACGCTTGATGTTGTGAAAGGGATTAAGACCCTGTTGCCGAAGGTAGCGGCCACACTTCCTCCGGCGCTGCGCATACAGCCCCTCGCCGATCAATCGATCTTCGTCCGTGCCGCTATCAGCGGAGTAGTACGGGAAGCCATCATCGCTGCTGCGCTAACCGGCCTCATGATTCTGGTGTTTCTCGGCAGTTGGCGCAGCACGCTTATCATCGCGATATCGATCCCGCTGTCGATCCTCACGTCTATCTGCGTGCTCAGCGCCCTGCACGAAACCATCAACATCATGACGCTGGGCGGTCTCGCTCTCGCCGTTGGCATCCTTGTCGATGATGCCACCGTCACCATCGAAAACATCGAGCGCCATCTCGAAGAGGGCCAGCCGCTGAAGGAGGCGATTCTCGAAGGGGCCGCGCAGATCGCCGTTCCTGCCCTTGTCTCAACGCTTTGTATTTGCATCGTGTTTATCCCGATGTTCTTCCTTAGCGGCGTAGCTAAGTACTTGTTCGTGCCGCTCGCGGAAGCAGTCGTCTTCGCGATGCTCGCGTCATATGTTTTATCGCGAACCCTGGTACCAACGCTTGCTATGTACCTGCTGCGAGTAAAGCATCACTTTGGCAGAAGCAGGAACCCGTTTGTGCTCTTTCAGCGTGGTTTTGAGCGTGGTTTCAATCGCGTCCGCGCCCAGTACGAGGCCGTCCTGACCTCGCTGGTTTATCGGCGCAAAGTCTTCGTTCCACTGTTCTTGTTCATATGCGTGGCTGCGGGATTACTGATTCCGTTTTTGGGCCAGGATTTCTTTCCGAGTACCGACACCGGTCAGTTCAAACTTCACATGCGCGCCAAAACGGGTACCCGCATTGAAGAGACAGCGCGTCTTTGCGATCTCGTTGACCAGGAGATTCGCAGGACCATTCCAAGCAACGAACTTGTATCTGTGCTCGACAACATCGGGCTGCCGTATAGCTCGATCAATATGACGTACAGCAACTCGGGCCAGATTGGTGCGGCCGATGCTGACATCCTGGTCTCTCTTGCTGAGCACCACCGGCCCACCGACGACTACGTTCGCGAACTGCGCGCCAACTTGCCGCGCGAGTTTCCGGGCACGATTTTCTACATGCTGCCCGCGGACATCGTCACCCAGATTCTGAACTTCGGTCTTCCCGCTCCCGTAGATATTGAGATCACGGGCAACGATGTCGAATCCAGCCGCGTATTCGCCGATCGCATCCTGCCGCAGCTACGCCGCATCCCTGGAGCTGTGGACCTACACGTCCAGCAAGTCTTCGATTGGCCACGCCTTCATCTCAATGTCGATCGGACCAAGGCGGCCCAGAGCGGATTCACTCAAAACGACGTCGCTCGAAATCTGCTTATAACTTTGAGCGGCAGCTTCCAGACTACGCCGACGTTCTTCCTGAACATGAAGAACGGCGTCAATTACAGCGTTGCAACGCAAACGCCCCAGTACGATATCCAGTCGCTCCAGGATCTTCAGAACATACCAATCACGGCAGGCGGGCAGGGCCAGCCCGAAATCCTCAGCGATGTGGCCCAGATTTCCCGCGGCGACGAGATCGGAGTCGCAACGCACTATAACATTCGCCGCACGGTGGACATCTATGGAAATGTTCAGGATCGTGACCTGGGAGCGGTCGGCAAAGATATAGATAAGGTCATTAACACGAATCGAAAGTATTTGCCGAGAGGATCTGAGATCACCATGCGCGGCCAGATCGAAACCATGCGCAATTCATTCATTGGGTTGCTCGCGGGACTTGCCGGCGCCATCGTTCTGATTTATCTTCTGATCGTAGTCAATTTTCAATCCTGGCTCGATCCGTTCATCATCATTACTGCGCTTCCCGCCGCGCTCGCCGGAATCGTCCTGTTTCTCTTCACTACTTACACCACGCTTAGTGTTCCGGCATTGATGGGCGCCATCATGTGTATGGGTGTCGCTACGGCTAACAGCATTCTCGTAGTCTCGTTTGCGAAAGATCAGTTGCATGAGCACGGCAACGCGATCGAAGCTGCTCTTCAGGCCGGCTCCACCCGCTTCCGTCCCGTACTGATGACAGCACTCGCCATGATCATCGGCATGATCCCTATGGCTATGGGTTTGGGCGAAGGCGGGGAACAGAACGCACCTCTTGGCCGGGCCGTTATTGGTGGGCTCCTCTGTGCAACGGTGGCGACTCTCTTCTTTGTACCGGCCGTTTTCAGCCTGTTGCATGCCTCGCGCAAACCGGAGAGTGACGCACCGGCGGCTCGAACCGAGACCAAGCCTTTACATGCCTGAAGCATGGAAACAAACGACAACGACATGATCGTTCAGCAAGAAACAACAACCAATAGAATTGCGCCGCCATCCTCGGCGCGCTCCCCCGAGCCACGCTCGCACGGCTCATTACGCGGATTGATGATTCTCGTCCTTATCGGAGCGGTCATCCTGGCGTTCGTCATCTACACGGGCATTAAGTCCCGGGCGAACGCCGGCACACGGCTCCAGCAGGCGACCACTTCGCTTTCCGTACCAGTTGTGTCCGTTGTACGCCCGAAGCTTAGCGCCGGAGCGCAGGAAGTCCTCATTCCGGGCAATATACAGGCCTTCACCGACACCCCGATATGGGCGCGCTCCAATGGCTATCTCAAGGCCTGGTATGTCGATATCGGCGCGCGCGTTCACCAGGGACAGTTACTTGCCGAGATTGAAAGCCCTGAAACCGATCAGCAACTGCAGCAGGCGCGAGAACAGCTCTCCGTCGATGAGGCCAATTTAAAACTCGCGCAGATCACTGCCGACCGATACAACAATCTGTTCAAAACCGATTCGGTGGCAAAGCAGGACGTAGACAATGCTGTGCAGGACGCCGCAGCGAAAACTGCCACGCTGCGATCCGCTCAAGCAAATGTAAAACGGCTGGAGGAGCTTGTCTCTTATGAGAAGGTGATCGCTCCTTTCGATGGAGTCATTACTGCACGAAACATCGATGTCGGTGCACTCATCAATGCGGGCGCGGGGCCCGGGCACGAACTCTTTCACATGGCGTCGATCTCTACGCTTCGCGTCTACGTGCAGGTTCCCGAAGTATACAGCCGTTCTGCCAAGCCTGGCGTCACTGCATATCTGACACTCAGCGAATTTCCCGGCCGTCAGTTTCACGGCACCATCGTCCGCAACGCAAATGCCATTGACCCGGCTTCGCGCACGTTGCTGGTCGAAGTCGACGTCAGGAATCCGACCGGCGAGTTGCTTCCAGGTTCGTACGCATCCGTCCATCTGAAGCTTCCGTCTAAAGTCGAAGCCCTCACGGTCCCCGTCAACACGCTGCTCTTCCGATCAGAAGGACTGCGGGTTGCCGCTGTCCGCGACGGAAGAGCGCAACTTCTTCCGGTCGTTATAGGTCGTGATTTCGGCGAGGATGTCGAACTCGTCTCCGGTATTAACAAGGGCGACCTCATCGTCGTGAATCCCAGCGATTCCATCGTGTCTGGCCAGCAGGTCCAGGTTGCTAAGTAATGTCTCTGTCGGTTCTAAAGAGTCCCTGTTTCGTACTTACGGTTATTGCCGCCATGTTGCTGTCGAGCTGCA
>JAFARV010000616.1 GCA_019245255.1 Acidobacteriaceae bacterium
CCACGCCATCGTGCGTGCGCTGCTGCCGCGTTTGCCACACAGCTAACGCGCGGTTTAGCCTCTGAGCGATTTACCCCGTACACGGCTAAATGCGCTTGTCCCACCCAGCCCGAACAACCCGACACCTATAAAGAAAAGGAGCGAAGTGGAGGGCTCAGGTACAGCGGCCAGGAATTCGCTATCGAGTTGGGTTACGTCGGACTGGGTCAGAAGACTAGTGAAATCGGCATCGAAAGCGTTGTCCAGACTGGCTACTGTCGTGAGGTCCGAATTGACGGTGTTAAGGAATGCGCCGACATTACCGGTAGGAACCCAAATGTTGGCCCATCCCCATACCAGGCCGTTATAAATCGTCACCTGTGTCGGGTTGGCCTTGGTTCCCGCAGCAGCACCGCCGCTTGCATAGAAGAGGTCCGCAATCCAATAAGTACTCTGGGTTGGACTCCGATTCGGCGCATCCAGAAAAGCAGTTGTGTTGGCGGCGTACGGAACGTCATAGTACGGGCTCGTGGTAGATGCGTTGTTGTCAAGATACGGACTGGTTTGACCCCCCGCCGGAACATTGGTAGACAGCGCCTGAATCCAGTGTCCATTCGCAATCGCCGCGCCGGTGTAACTTACTGCAAACCCAGAAGTGGTCTTTGTACCGAAGATGCCTACACAATCACCGCCTCCTTGGTAGCACGGGAACGCTCCTCCGACCTGATCGGACCTGAGAGCGAGCGTGTTGGCGGCAAGATCAGTGGGCGCTGCGGCGAAGTTCCATCCTGCATTGGCAACCGACCAGTTTGTGATCACCGTGTTGAAGAAAGTGCTCGCACCGCCGCGAGTCAGTTCCAACGGCAAGGGCGGGAGCAGAAATGCCACGCCGAAACCACCGGGTTCCGAATACGGAGCCAAAGGAATGTACCGGCCCGTCGAGGTATCCCCTTTGGCCGTCGTGGTGTTGTTGAAATTCAACGGGTTGACTGTAAGTACGCTGGCCACCGCAGGCGCGTTTAGAAGTGCCGCCAGTAAGCAAGATGCGAGAATCGTACGTGTCATCGAATCCTCCTCGAATGAACACAGTTCTCCTTCGGGGCGATTTTCGACCCATCGCCCGTTGGCTTGTTGTCATCGCCGAGCGCATAGCAGCTCGGCCTCCCGCCCCGCTTACAAACTAGGCTCTCCCAGCAGTCGTAACGGGACGAACGCGAGCCCGTCGACGGCGCGCAGGCTCGATTCATGCTGCTCGAGACCGGTGCCTTTTCCGCGAGGAACATGCCTCGCTTCTCACCGCTTTACGCGCAGCACTACATTGTTTTCACCTAAACAGATAAAGCTTCAACCGCGACGTACAGTCAACCAATTCTTGGTCACGCACCGAAGTTTTTTCGATTAAAAAAGCTTTAATCCGTGTTTCGGAACATCGCCCTCTGGCTAGTCCGCGCGCTCGAGTTTCCGCCTGCCCTGAAGCTACTCTGCTCTATTTGCTTCTTTCGAAATGCGGTGACCAGCGGAAACCGGCTGCCACGGTCGGTTCGTAGTATTCCCTCTGAATCATGTATTGGGAGCTGCCTTGATAAAACCCGAACACTTCATTGTTCAGGTTGAGCCCGTACATCACGAACTGCAAACCATGGTTCAGATTAATGCTGCCCTGGGCATCGATCTGAAAGTGCGAGTAAAAGTAAATATCGCTTAGCGGCCCTTTAACACCGCCCGGGGTGCCGTCCGCGTATTGATAACTGTAGATACTCGCCTGGTTATAGGACATACCTATGCGGACGGAGAAGCGCCCCTTATCATAAGTCGGGCTGATGTTGAACGCGTTCGGGGAGGTTCGCAGAAGACTCGGGTGGTCCGAACGCCCGGGGATACCGTTAGCCCTTGAAGCTGTGTAACCGTAGTTCGCGGACAATCCCAAGCCACTGAATAGCCCGGGAAGCGACGAATAGTGCTGCAGGTAATTAAACTCGAATCCACTAATCCAGCCTGATCCGGCGTTCACCGGCTCGGTCGCCAGATAGTTGCCGAGCGGACCTCCGGGCGGCTGATAATTAACCAATTGAGCGGTCGTTGAAACTATTGGATCGTGCAGCGCTTTGTAAAAATAACCCGCTGAGACAAGTCCGAAAGTCCTCATATAATGTTCGAACAAAACGTCGATGTCGTCTCCGGTCTCCGCCTTAAGATTCGCATTCCCGAAGCTCACCGAATATCGATTGGCGCCGTTACCGGCCACCGTCCAACTCAGTGGCTGGGCAATGTCTTGCGGATCGGGGCGGGACAAACCCCGTGCATACACAACCCGGATATCGTTCTCCGCGCCGAAACCGTAGCGCAAAGAAGCGCTAGGCAGAAGGGTGTAATAAGAGCCGCTGAAGGCATTCGGCGTAATGCTCGTGCATGAGCCGGACCCGCAGGGATATGCGCCGAATGCCAGGTTCCGCACGTCGTCCGTTGTAACTTCCGCACGCAAACCCGCGATGAACCGAAGCCGGTTTGAGATGTCAATTGTGTTCATGATGTACCCCGCGCTGACCTTCTCGATAATCGTGAAATCGGAAGGGTCGCCGCCTTGCGTACTGGAAATCGCGAAGTCTCCCGAGTTCGCATTCGCATACCGGAGGACATCCGTCAAATCCGCGTTGTAGCCGAGCGGATACTTCCCGCCCAGATAATAGTTACTGTTTGTCAGACGGTTCGGGAACGTGTTCAAGGGAATTGAAACATTCGACTTCGGGTTGTAGTTAACAACATACGAATCGGCAAACTTGTTTTCGTTGCGGAATTTGCCGCCATACTCGATGACAGCCGAGCGCGAGCCGATGCTGTAACGCTTGGCCCCTGAGCCGGCGATTTGAAGGTTCAACTGCGCCGAGTGGCCGAGGTCTCGATTAATCATATTCAAGCTGAGATTGGAGGGGTTGTAACCCTCTGTGAAACAGGCCGCATTGAAACGGGGAAGATAAACGTCGGTCGTCCCGGACGGGTTGTACTGGCAGTTGCTCGCCGGTAAGTTGTTGCCGAAAATCGCGGTCGAGTAAGGAGAATTGCCGTAGAATGATCGTGAGGCCGACATCTCCCACGTGTACCAGGTGGTTGCCAGCACGTGCGAGCCACCGAGAATGAGACTGCCGACGCCGATGTCCGGATTCCGCAACTGGGTATTGAATGTTGGTGCACCAGTGCCGACGTTATTTGGCGTCAGAACCTGAATACCCGGCGTGTTATCAACCAGCGAGTAAACCCAGCGATTACCATAATTCTTAAAATCGGAATACAGCGCGCGTAAGTAGATCGACGAGCCATCGGCGATGCGGTAATCGACACTTCCGGCCAATCCCCAACGCGATCGGAAGTATTCGTACTCGCGAATGTCGGTACCGTCTTTCCAGGGCTTGGTGCTGCCATTTGGGAAGGTTGCGATATCCGGCACGGGTTCTATGTCGTCAATGGCGCGTCCGTTCCAATCCCACGAGCCGCCGATCAGTATGCCTAATTTTTTGCTCTGCCCGAAACGGTCACCGAGCGTAAATGTTTCTTCCGTCAGACCGCGGCCGTGGATAATCGGGGTGTATCCGCCCATGCTGCTTATCGAGATGCTGGGCAGATCGGTGGCAACCTTTGTAACCAGGTTAATGGACCCGCCGATGCCGTCCCCGTCCATGTTCGCCTGCAGGGTCTTGCTAATTTGCACCTCCTGCACAATGTCAGCCGGAATTGCGTCGAACTTGATCTGACGAACGCCTGGTTCGGGTGAAGGTAAGTTGACGCCATCCACGGTCGTGTTAGTCAGGCGCGGCTCCGTGCCTCGCACCTGTACGTATTTGCCTTCGCCTTCGTCACGCTCCAAGGTGACGCTTGGCATTCGCCCGAGCGCGTCAGCCATGTTTGCATTGGGCAAGCTGCGAATCACCTCAGAGGGAAGCACCTGGAGGACGTTGTCTGCCGACCGTTCTGCATTTACCGCTTCGGCCTCGCCGCTCAGCCGGCCTTCAGTCACATTGACCGTCTGCGCTTGCGCGGCTAACTGCAGTTTCGCGTCAGCAGTCGTCACCTGTCCGGCCGTTACATCAGCCATCTCAGTGGTCTCGCTGAAGCCAACGTATGTGAACTTGAGAGCATATTTACCAGGACTGAGGCCGTTCACAATGTAGCTCCCCTGGTCATTGGTTTTGACGTTGATGTCTTTCAGGTCTGGACCTGTGATCGAGACTTCGACGCCGCGGAGTACGGCCCCGGTTTGGTCGGTAACACTGCCAGAAACTGCACCCTTCTGGTCATCCCCGCGCGCGGTGAGTCCCAAGGTAGTGAACAGAAACGACACACAAAAGATCGTTCGCCCGATCGGGCGCAACTGAAACAAAAACCTCATAAGCAGCCCCTTTTGAGTTGTTGTTACACGTTCGCAACGGTGCAGCACTGACGGTGCAGCACTAATGACCGGCAATCAAGGCAAGCGTAGTTGGCCGATGTGAAAACCATGTGGCTAAGACATTACAGTTGCGCTACTGCCGGCGCTGCCGGGGCGCTCATCTAAAATTGGAATTTGTCGCAAGCACTCCCTCGTCTGCGGTTCAATCTGGACTTCGCACCCTCGCCTGACCCTCAGCGGCCGGGGCTCTACATTCGCGATCCGTACCATTACTCCGACGCGACGCTGCTTGTCCCGCCGCCATTGGTGCAGGCGCTTGAATGTTTTGATGGTGTGCAGACGACGCTGGACTTGCGCTCGGAATTGGTACGCATCACCGGTGAGCTACAGGTCGGGGAGCTCGAACAGCATCTGTTCGATTCGCTCAACAGCGCCGGCTTTCTCGATAACGATTTTTATCGTGAGTTGAAGGCAAAGCGCGAAGCCGAGTTCGCGCAGGAGACGGTCCGCGAAGCGGCTTTCGCGGGATCGGCATATCCATCGGGTCGCTTGCTCCTTCGCGACGTACTCACATCGCGCCTCGGTTCTGCGCAGGGTGGAAACGGAACCGTCGCGATCGCTGCGCCGCATGCCAGCCCCGATGGAGCTTGGGACACTTATCGCGCCGCTTACCAATCTCTGCCGCGATTCGATAACGGGCAGGACCGAACATTCGTCATTCTCGGCACCTCTCATTACGGGGCGCCGGACCACTTCGGATTGACTCGGAAGACCTTCACTACTCCGCTGGGCGATGCGACTCCGGACACGGCACTCATCGATGAGCTCGCGGAAGCAGCCCCCGGCGCCGTGCGCATGGAAGATTATTGCCACTCGGTTGAACATTCAATCGAGTTCCAGGTGCTGTTTCTGCAGCACGTCTATGGGCCAAGCGTGAGGATCCTGCCCATTCTCTGCGGCCCGTTTGTAAAGAGCGTTTACGAGGGCGGAATGCCCGAGGAAAACTCGCACGTGGCCGCTTTCTTCGATGCTCTCGGCAATATCTTCGCCAGGGAAGGCGGGCGACTCTTCACCGTCTTGGGAATTGACATGGCACACATGGGCCAGCGCTATGGCGACCCGATTCGAGCGCGCGCGAAGGTAGGTGAGATGATCGCCATCGAGGATCGCGACCGAAAACGGATTGAACAGATCGAGGCGGGTGACCTCCGCGCCTACTGGTCGATGGTTCAGGACGGGCACGACGATTTGAAGTGGTGCGGATCGGCGCCACTATATACGTTTCTCAAAACTCGTCCCGAGGTCCGGGGTAAGCTGCTTCACTACCACCAGTGGCAAATCGATCCTGGAAGCGTTGTCAGCTTTGGCGCAATGCAGTTCTGCGACGGTCATTAACCCGCTTCAGGCCGCTAACTTCCACTGTAAGCAGGCTCAAGCCGTCTGATACCCTCAGATTTTAAGCCCGAAACATGAGCAGTTTGACACTTACTCTGCCCGATGGCAGTCAACAGACCGTCCCGCAGGGTACGCGCCCGATCGACGTTGCAACCTCAATCAGCCCGCGTCTTGCCGCCGATGCCATTGTCGCGCGTGTGAATGGTGACCTGTACGACCTCACGCGCCCGCTTGAAAGTGACGCCAAGCTGGAGATCTTAACCACCAAGAGCCCCGAGGCGCTGCAGGTGTACCGGCACTCCACTGCCCACCTGCTGGCAGCCGCGGTGCTCGAGCTCTTCCCCGAAACGAAGCTCGGCATCGGGCCGCCAACGGACACCGGCTTTTATTACGACTTCCAGCGTGAAACGAAGTTCTCACCCGAGGACCTCGAGAAGATTGAGGAACGCATGCGCGAGATACAAGCGCGCAACCTGCCATTCGAGCGCAAGATGACGCCCAAGCAGGCAGGGCTCGACAAATACAAAGATGATTGGATGAAGCGCGAGCTGATCGAGGAGCGGGCCGGCGACGTGTTTTCCGAGTACACGCTCGGGCCCGGCTTCATCGACTTCTGCCGCGGTCCGCACGTACCCTCGACCGACAAACTGAAGGGGTTCAAACTGCTCTCAATTGCTGGGGCCTACTGGAAAGGCAACGAACACAATCCGCAACTGCAGCGCATCTATGGAACCGCGTTCTTCACCAAGAAAGAGCTCGACGAGTATCTGGAGCGTCTCGAAGAAGCCAAGCGCCGCGACCACCGCAAACTCGGCCAGGAGCTCGATCTCTTCAGCATTCAGGAACTCGCCGGACCAGGTCTGATCTTCTTCCATCCGAAGGGCGGCACTATCCGCAAACTGCTCGAAGACTGGATGCGCGACCAGTATGTGAAACGCGGGTATTCACTTGTCTACACGCCGCACGTGGCACGCAGCGATCTCTGGAAGACATCCGGACACTACAACTTCTATTCCGAGAACATGTTCAAGCGCATGGAGCTGGAAGACGCTGAATACCAGCTCAAGCCAATGAACTGTCCGTTCCACATCCTGATCTATCGCGACCACCTCCGGAGCTATCGCGACCTGCCGGTACGGCTGGGCGAGCTCGGTACTGTATATCGGTACGAGCGTTCCGGCGTCATGCACGGCTTACTGCGTGTTCGTGGCTTCACGCAAGATGATGCGCATATCTTCTGTACGCCGGAGCAGATCGAAGACGAAATCGTGAGCTGTCTGGAGTTCGCCATCGACACGCTTAACACCTATGGATTTACCGACTACCAGGCCGAAGTCTCTACGTGGGATGGCGGCGCAAGCGGAAAATACATCGGTTCGGCCGAGCAATGGACGCTAGCCGAAAACGCTCTCAAGAAGGCGATTGAACGCCTCAACATGAAAGTGATCGTCACGCCCGACGAAGCCGCGTTTTACGGTCCCAAAATTGATGTCAAGCTGGTGGACGCCATCGGGCGGCCATGGCAGCTTTCTACGGTGCAATTCGATTTA
>JAFARV010000644.1 GCA_019245255.1 Acidobacteriaceae bacterium
CGAACCTTAGCCGAGATCTGAATGCGAAACGGTGATCCGAGCGCAAGCTGAGCTTCCAGCCGCTCCGTCTTGTCCGGCTCACCGACCAGCACGACGTGATATGGAGTCCCGAATTCCCGGTAAAACGCTCCAACCAGACGCGGCGCCTGCAACCGGAAAATCGCGAGAAACACGAACGCGTATCCAAAGAAGAGGCAAAGAAAGCTGCGGCTGAGGGGCGGATCGAGCCGCATCAGATATTGAAAGACGACCAGCAGAACCGTACCGATCACGCATTGCCGCAGAGTGTCACTCAACACCCGCGCCGGTTTCGCCGAATCGAGATATTCGTAGACGCGTTGCTGCGAACCGAGCCCGATCCAGATCAGCACCGACACGACCGCAAGCAGAATGTGGGGACGCGTATGCAGAAAGAAGACACGGTCAAGAGAGAGTTGTGTGCGGGTCCAGTACGCTGCCTCGAACGCGAGCAGGGTCAGCAGCGCATCCGCTATCGCGAATAGAATCTGAACGCGTTTTCGTTGGTGCGCAAACACTTGTTTAGTTCATCGACCTGCTTTGCAGTCCCGATTACACGCGCAACGCCTGGTCGAGATCCGCAATAATGTCGTCGACCGCTTCGATGCCAAGCGCCAGCCGCACAAGATTATCACGAATTCCCATCCGCTCCCTCTGTTTTGGCGAGATATCGCGGTGCGAGGCCATCGCGGGATATAACAACAGCGTATGTACGTCGCCGAGCGACGTCCCGGGCACAACCACCTTTAACCTGTCCATGAACTGCATGATTGAGTTCTTTTGTGCGTCTTTAATCTCGAAGCTCAGGATGGCGCTGTACAGGCCCGGCGCGAATAGGCGCCGAACCGTGGCGGCATCGGGATGATTCGGGTCGGAGCAGTAGAAGACTCGCTCGATGCATCGTCGCCCCGATAGCCACTCCGCAACCGTCTTCGCGTTCTGACACTGACGTTCAAACCGAAGCGCCAGCGTCTTCATGCCGCGCATTGTCAAATAGCTCTCAAACGGCCCGAGCACCGGTCCGCTGATGCGCGAGAGCGTCCGCACCATCGCAATGTGCTCCTCATCCCCAACCACCACGCCGCCCAGTACATCGCCGTGCCCGGCCAGATACTTTGTCGCGCTGTGCACGACTAAGTTCGCCCCGAGCTCCAGGGGCCTCACCAGCACGGGCGTCGCGAACGTGTTATCCACAACGAATGCGGCGCCGGCTGCCCGGGAAAGCTCAGCGATACGGTCCAGTTCCGCCACCCTCATCAAAGGATTCGAAACCGTTTCCGTATACACACATCCGGGCTTCTTCGCAGTAATTGCTTTCTCAACTGCCTCCAGGTCGCACATGTCGACATAAGTCACATCCACGCCCAACGGAGCGAACATCTGATTGAACATGCTGATCGATGCTCCGTATAGGTCTCCGGAGGAAACGATCGAATGTGGCCGGTCCACCAGCGCCGCCTGAACGGCAATTTGGATCGCCGCCATTCCAGAAGCCGTGGCCAGCGCACCGTGCCCGTTCTCAACGCTTGCGACCAGATCTTCCAGCGCCTGACTCGTCGGATTTCCATAACGCGAGTAACTGAAACCCTCCTCCTCATGCCCGAAAATCCGGTCCAGCTTTTCGGCTGATTCGTAGAAGAACGTTGTGCCGAGGTGGATCGGCGTAGTCGACGGGATGGCCGAGTCATGGTTGCGCTTGCGGTCGCCCGCGTGTACTAATTGTGATTCCAGTTTCATTTGCGTTTCCAGCGGACACCGTCTTTGGTGTCTTCAAGTACAATGCCTTGTTCCAATAGCCAGGCGCGTATTTCGTCGGCGCGCTTGAAATCCCGCGCCTTCTTCGCCTGATTCCGTTCTCCGATCTTTGCTTCGACCTCCGCATCCGAGAGACCCTGCGGAATGGCGGCTGGCGTCGGAGTCAAAACGTCGAAGATGCTGTCGAACAGTTTCAGAACGCCCTCGGCCTCGGCACGGTTGCCTTCGAGAAACTGGTTCTCGTCGAGCGCGGTGTTCATCGCGCGTACATAGTCGTAAACCGCGGCTAGCGCCTCTGCCGTATTCAGATCCTCATCCATCGCAGCTTCGAAATGCCGGATTGCTTCTTCCGAGCGTTCCGTTATCTCCGAATTCCGTCCCGCGTGCAGTCTTGCCGAGCTGATGCGAAGCTCAAAATCGCGCAGCCGTTCAATAGATTTCTCTGCTGCTTTCAGGCCCTCGAAAGTAAAGTTGAGCTTTTTGCGATATGGAACCGAGGCGAGCAGATACCGGATG
>JAFARV010000737.1 GCA_019245255.1 Acidobacteriaceae bacterium
GTGGCATGGGGTTCATCTGAGAGTCGCAATAGAACGGAACGGCCGAGTTCTTACCCGACTCAACGAACGGGTTGTAAATGGTATTCGGCGTGATGGCGGTCTTGGTAGCGTTTACTGTTCCAACAAGCTCGGGGCTAACAGTTCCGCTGAAGTCGCCAGCCAATTCCTGCGCAGTCGGAACGACGACGTAACTGTTGGCCGGCGTCGAGTAGCGCCACCCTTCATATCCGAAGTAGAAGAAAGTCTTGTCACGAAAGATAGGCCCGCCCAACGTCGCTCCGAATTCATTTTCCGAATAGTTAGTAGGGGAGGTCCCGGTATCAGAAAGCGTTGTAGCCGCTTGGGCCGCGGTGATGGTTCCCGCCCTGACCTGACTCGCCAACTTATTAGCCAGGGAAGTGCAGGTTGCGGGCGTGCAGAATCCCTTGAAAGGATCACGTGCGTCGAATATATTGCTGCGTGCAAACTCCCAGGCATCACCGTGGAACTGATTGGTACCGGATTTCGTGACGATGTTGACAACAGAGCCGAGGACGTTTCCGTATTGCGCGTCGTTGTTGTGTGACTGAACTTTGAATTCCTGGATGGTGTCTGCGATGGGAGGAATGGCCCAACTGCCGCCGCGGTCGTCCGTGTTAATGATTCCGTCCATGTAATAGGCATTGGACCGGTTGCCCGCTCCGTTTACTGAGGGCCGGTAAATGGTGGAGCCGGGAATGGCAATGTTGCCGCCGTCAGCACCGCCGGCGCCATTGCCGCCTTGGGCGGTATTTATCGGATTGACGCCGGGCTGAAGAATGAGTAATTCGGTAAAGTTTCTACCATTCAGGGGAAGTTCGTGGACCGCGGTCTCGTCCAGTGTCGTACCCAATTCGGTACTGGCTCTCTGGATCATCACTCCGACAGCGTCGGCACTGACTGTGACAGTCTCAGTTATCGATCCCACTTGCATGGTGATCTTTTGAGTAAGTGTCTGATTAACCTCCAGCGGGAACTCGGGCAGAGCAACCTTTTTGAACCCATCCTTCTCGACGGTCAGTATGTATTTGCCGGGAAGGAGATTGATGATGGTAAACGAGCCGTCCGAACTCGTTTCCTTCACGGAAGGGACGTTGGTCTCCTGGTTGACCGCGGTCACTTTGGCTTCGGGTACTACTGCCCCGGTACTGTCCGTAACCGTTCCGGTTATGGTCGCCGTGGGCGTTTGCCCAAAGGCTGTCATTGTGAAAGCAAAACTGACAAAAATTGCCGCTACGAGGCGATGCATGTGCGTAGTCTCCTGAACCTCGAGGGCCACTAACCGGCTGGTTCGCCCGTTGAACACCTGGCGAACCCGCGCCTGAAGAGCCCTTACCGAGCGGTTACAACTTAATACTTTTGCGGGAAACTGTCAAGTCAAAAATCCAGAACTTTATCGCTACATTTACCGGTAAAGCGCAGCTCGCGCGCAGCAGCCCTTTTCAGCATTTGGCTTACACAACGTATGGGCTAGAACTGGCGTTCTTTCACCGACTTCAACTCCGTATCCTGCACGAAAGGGGTGTCATGTGCCCGAAAATCATCCACATCCTTGAGGACGATGGTTGGAATCCCGGCCGCATGCTGGCCCGTGGCATTGTCGAACTTGACCCCGGAAACGTGCTCCAGAAGAAATGCCGGACGAAAATCCTCATTGAGGTAACTCACCTGCACGTCGTTGAGTTGCAGGCCCGTGACGTGGCGAATGAAAAAGCCGTAGGCCGGAATGTCACCGAACATGCGCGGTTCCGGGTACATGGTCTCGTTCTCCGCGGGGTTCAAAGCAGCCTGCCCCTTGGTCCCGCCACCCCGGTAGTAAATACGAATGTTGCTAAGTTTGACGTCCTGGATGTCATGTCCAGGAATGCCGCTGATGATAGAGCCAAAGCGCGGGTCAGCATTGTAGACGGTGAAATTGGAAATGCTGATGCGCCGCAGTTCGCCAACCGGAGTGTTCTTTGGAGACCGAAGCCGGCTGCCGAGGCGGAGGAAGATGGGTGAGTTTGCGATGTCGTGCATGACGATGTTTGAGATGGTCACGTCCTCCAGTTGCCCGCCGTCCACTGTTTCGAGCGCCAAACCGCGGCAGTACTCAAAGACGCTGTTCGAAATGGCGATTTGCTTGAAGCCTCCGCTTGACTCCGTTCCAAACTTGATGCGGCCAGTAGGTCCGGAGCTATTGGGTTCGTGAAACAGGGTCCGCTGATAAGTCCCGTCCAGAAAAGTGCCGGGATCGAAGCCGGTTACGTGGCAATTCGTGATGGTTACGTTCTCGACATCGCGGAAGAAGCCCAAAGAATAATCGGCTTTGAGGCAGATTCCGTCATCGTAAGGGGAATTGACGCTGCAGTTCGAGATGTGAACGTTTCGGCAGGCATCAATGTCCATGCCGTCGCGGTTGGTATCGATTTTCACGTTATCGATAGTCAGGTTGTCCACACCCGTTGCCAAAATGCCAAACCAGCCACCCTGCAAAATTGAGATGTCCTTGATAGTTACGTTCCGGCTTAGCTTGAGGCAGATTGCCTTGTTGCCAAGCCTGGGCTGCTTCTCCGATCTGGTGAGACCTTTGCCGTAAATCCGCCCGGGACCTTCGATAGCGACGTTTTCGAGTCCCGCGCCCCACATGAGGCTGTTGTGAAAATGGCTGTGGCCGAAGTCCTGGAAGTGCTCCCAGTCATTCGGTTCGGGCGCGTCGTAGGCCTCGGGATCGTCGGTGACGAGGATAGTGGAACCTTGCTCCAGGAACAGTGTGACGTTGCTTTTTAAGTGAATGGAACCACATAACCAAGTGCCGGCTGGGAAATAAACGGTGCCACCGCCTGCACTGCTGGCGGCATCGATGGCGTTATTAATCGCCGCGCTTGTCAGGTTTTTTCCGTCTCCGACTGCTCCGTACTGTGTGATGTTGAAAACGACGGAAGCGCCGAGGGCGGGAAATCCCACTGCCGTGAACAGGATTGAAATCAGGGTGGCTTTCATGTGAGTCGATTTATGATTGGGCATACACCAGGGATGTTTCAAGTGGAAGCTAGTGTATGAGACCATTTTTGACGACGTAGATCAGCCTTTCCAAGTCCCGCCAGAATCCCGCTTCAGTAAGCGTGGAATCGAAGAGGATTTTTAAGGCGTTGCTGGAGATTAGATCTCATGCTTAGCCGCCGCCACATGCTGGCGCTTCCTCTTGCCGCAATACCCGGCCTATCCGTAATCGACGAACGCTTTGACCTTACGGCTATTGAACGGCCACGAGTTCTCCGGTTAGGGAATCAGTTTCTGCGTGAGAAACCCATTACGATTACCGCGTCGAGCAGCACACGCAGCGCTGGTGGGAAGCACGACTACTTTTCGGAAGGCGACTATTGGTGGCCTGATCCAAAGAATCCGAACGGTCCTTATATCCAGCGGGATGGCGAGACAAATCCGGGTAACTTTGTCGCACATCGCCACGCGCTAATTCGCTTCGGCGTGCAAGCCGGAGCGCTAAGTGCGGCCTGGGTGTTGACTAAACACCGGAAGTACGCCAAGCATGCTGCGGAACATCTGCGAGCCTGGTTCATCAATCCCGATACGATGATGAATCCGAATCTGCAGTTCGCGCAGGCAGTTCATGGCATTACGACTGGAACACGGACCGGCATCATTGACACGCTCCAATTGGTAGATGTCGTTCGCGGGGCGAAAGCTATCGAGAGTTCCGGGGTACTGTTGGATCAGGAGCAGCGGGCACTGCACAAGTGGTTTGCCGATTATCTGCAGTGGATGACGACTTCAAAGAACGGCATGGATGAGCGTGACGCAAAAAACAACCACGCGACTTGCTGGGTACTGCAAGCAGCCGTCTTCGCCGGATACGTCAATAATTCCGACATCGAGCAGGATTGCCGTCACCGTTTCGAGACCATCTTGCTTCCCGGTCAAATGGCCGCAGACGGCAGCTTCCCTCAGGAACTTCGCCGTACAAAGCCTTACAGTTATTCGCTTTTCAATCTCGAGGTAATGGCGGGACTCTGCCAAGTGCTGTCAACTGCCAACGATAACTTATGGAACTTCACCCTACCGGACGGACGTTCGATGGCAAAGGCCGAAGCGTTCATGTTTCCCTTCATCGCCGACAAGAGTAAATGGCCATATCGCCACGATGTCATGTATTACGATCAATGGCCGTTGCGGCAGCAGAGTCTATTGTTCGCCGGGCTTGCGCTCAAACAGCCTCAATATTTAACTCTGTGGCACAAACTTAATGAAGATCCTACTGTCGAAGAGGCTATACGCAATTATCCGATTCGACAGCCCGTGCTCTGGATGAATCCTGCAGTTGACCGCAACGTCTCGCTCTCTTGACCTGAATACTGTAGCGCTATCGGTCAACCCTCGCGCGTTGAGTAGGGCGCCAAACCGGGTGTACACTGTGAATTCCCGAGGAGCGCACCCGTGGCTGTCCGCATGAAAGATATAGCAGAAGATTTGGGCGTTTCCCTCATGACCGTGTCAAAGGCTCTTCGCGGCCATGTGGATATCAGTGAGGACACCAGAGAGCGGATCTTGCGGCGGGCGCGCGAGCTAAACTATCAGCCTAATTGGGTTGCGCGAAGCCTCGCCACTCGCCGCACCTTCATCGTCGGCCTGGTTATTCCGGACCTGATGCACTCCTTTTTCGCGGAAATTGCCTACGGCCTGACCCGTGAACTCGCGCCGTTCGGTTATCAAATCGTCCTTGCGAACTCCGATGAGAACGCTGAAACAGAGCGACGAGAACTTGACCTGCTGATTGCCCGTAAAATCGATGGCCTGGTTGTTGCGTCGGCGCAACGCGATTGGCGGCGTGGCATACCCCAAGCGTTAAAGAACATCAGTATTCCTTTTGTCCTGATCGATCGAATGCCGTCGGGGCCAAGGATGAACTACGTCGGCACCTGCGATGAGGACTTGGGAATGCTGGCGACGGAGCACCTGATTTCGCAGGGCTGCGTACGTCTCGCGCACATACACGGACCCGATAATCCGAATAGTTTGGGACGGCTTCGAGGGTTCCAGTCCGCGTTGAAAAAGAACGGAATGAAGAGCCTCCCGCAGTGCGTTGTTGAGGGCGGCGTCAAAGACGAAGACGGCTACGAAGCTATGCAGCAGTTACTTCGGCTAAAAACTCCACCCGACGGAGTCTTCTGCTACAACGATCCAGTGGCGGCCGGAGCCATCAAAGCAGTTTTGGAAAGCGGGCGTGGCATTCCCGGCGATATCGCTATAGTGGGCGCCGGCAACGTTCATTATTCCGATCTGTTACGCGTTCCACTATCGACAATTGACCAACGGGCGAGTGAAATTGGCGAGCAGGCGGCTCGCATTCTTGTCGAGTGCATGCGGACAAAGAGTGCTCCGTCGCCCAAATGCGTGCTGATTCCCCCTCGCCTGATCATTCGCGATTCCAGCAGGCGAAGCGACTTCTCGAATTTGGGTCAGCGCACGGCCATGCGCGCACGGTAATTCTGTCCGCCGTTTTGCTCGAATGGTGACGGTCTCACCTTTTGCTGTGGAGAACGTGAGGACGGAGCCGCTCAGCACCGAACCCTGCAGCTGCTCAGGTTCTTAGTTTCACGGCTGTGTCCGTGGCCCCTCGCACCGCTTTCAGCGGGGTCTGCGCTTTAGAAACATCTCCGCCGTCGACAACGATTCGCTCATTTCCCGCTCCTTCCAACTGAAGGAACACGGA
>JAFARV010000813.1 GCA_019245255.1 Acidobacteriaceae bacterium
CCCACGCCTGGCCGCGATTCCGGCGGCCATGACATCGGCATCATTGAAGACCGATACAGGCACGCGCCCGAACAGAGGAGCGCAACCTTCGGCGAGAAGGCTTTGCATGCTCACACCTTTGAACTGGACCAGGTTGGGCGAATCCTGCACATACCCGTTACGAACGATGCCCGGCATGCCAATTCCGAGGTAAGCGGGCGTATCAGTAAGTTGCAGTCTCTTGACCTGCGCCACGATGCGTTCCACGATCTGCTCCGCGGGAACGCCTTGCAGCGAATCTTTGATGGAGGAATCCTCCGGATCCACTTGCAATTCGCCTACGATGGCGATGTCGGACACCGCCGCGCAAGACAATCTCTCCGTTATAAGAATGCCAACACCGAGTGCCATATGCCTGTTTTATGTGCGGAGCTTATTCAAACCGTTGAATGCAGCAGCTTTGTAGCACTCGGCCAGCGTTGGATAGTTGAAGACGGTATCGACAAAATAGTCGACCTTGCCTTTCAGGATCAAAACGGCTTGCCCGATGTGCAGCAACTCCGAGGCTCCCTCGCCGATGATGTGAACACCCAGCAACTCGAGAGTTTCCCGGTGAAAAACCAGTTTCAGCCGCCCAGTCGTGTCCCCACGGATCTGCCCGCGGGCGATCTCCCGATAATATGCTACGCCCACTTCGTAAGGAACATCTTCGTCGGTAAGCTGCTCTTCCGTTTTCCCGATGAATGAAATTTCGGGGATGGTGTAAATGCCGAACGGAAAATAGTTCGGGTTAGATGACATGGGTCTGCCGAACGCATGCGCCGCCGCAATACGGCCCTGTTCCATCGATACCGACGCGAGACTGGGAAACCCGATTACGTCGCCCACGGCATATATGTTTGGGTTTGCGGTCTGATAATTCTCGTTGACAGCAATGCGGCCGCGAGGGTCGGCGCTCAAACCTGCGGCGGCGAGGTTCAGTTCATCGACATTACCTTGGCGGCCCACGCAGTAGAGCAGCGAATCGCCCGAAACTTTCTTTTTGCTTTCCAGGTTTGCGACAACGCCGGCGCCGTCGCCCGTTTCCTCGACACTCGAGACTTCCTCATTCAGCCGCATAGTGACGCGGTGATCACGAAGATGATAGGAAAGGGCTTCAACGATTTCCTGATCGGCGAATTCGAGCAGGCGCGGCCGCTTTTCGATAAGCGCGACGCGCACGCCCAATGTGGCGAACATGCAAGTGTATTCGACGCCGATGACGCCGCCGCCGACCACGATCATCGTTCTGGGCACGGTAGGCAGGTCCAGAATCTGATCGCTGTTGATAATAGTGCGGCAATTGATGGGCACCTTCGGCGAAGATGCAGGTTTGGTGCCGGTCGCGATGACTACCTTTTCAGCGGCGATGTCTACGACTGTTCCGCGGGTGCTGGCGACCTGAACCGTAGTTGGGTCTTTGAAGCTGGCAACACCGTTCAAGACTTCGACCCCATTGCGCGAAAGCTGCGCCTGCGTGACGTCGATCTCGGTTTTGATGACGTGCTGGACGCGAAAAGCGAGGTCAGCCATAGTGACCTTCTCTTTGACGCGGTAGCTGACGCCGTAAATGTTTTGGTAATTGTAGCCGGAAAAATGCAAAACCGCTTCGCGCATGGTTTTGCTGGGTATGGTTCCCGTATTGATGCAAACGCCGCCGATCACCTCGCGGCGTTCAATTAGCGCAACTCGCTTGCCGCCCTTAGCACCTTGAATCGCTGCACGCTGGCCAGCTGGTCCGGAACCAATTACAACCAGATCGAATTGGGGCATGGAAGATAAGTGTCAGGCGAAAACACGTCACGCAGTCGTCGGGCTTAAAGACAACACCATCGAGTATATCCCTCCATGCAAACGGGTATAGCTCGGCCGCTGGGCGCAGCAAGTGGAGTGTTTATGAGCGCCGGGTCGCTCGGGCTCGCTCCAATTCGAGTTTGTCGAAATCGACCGGACAGCTTACTGGCGAGGACTGGTGTCCTGGGTATGGTCGGAGACCTTCGTCGCGGTCTTGTGGACACCGCGCTTCACCGCATGCGTGGATTTCGTTGCGCCCTTATCCACGGCGTTCGTGGATGTTGTCGCGCCCTTCTTCACCGCGTGTCCGGTCTTTTTCGCCCCAGTCTTGGCAGCATCTTTTGTGTCCTCGCCGGCGTTCTTCAGATCCTGGCCGACTTGCGCTCGAAGCGGAACGCTGATCGCCATTGCGAACAGCGCAATAGAAAGGAATGCGGTCCTCATATCCATTGGAGTCGGGCGAGGTGCTCCTCATAACAGAGATGTCACGAATTTAATGTTTTTGGAGCAGACGAGGTGGTGACAGAAACGTGCGCCGTGAGGCGAAGCGGAAAAGGCCTCAATAACTTGCGTATCGGTTTCCGCGAAAATCTTCATTTCCAGTCCTGCGCACTCAATAAACTAGATCCATGCATCGCCGTGAGTTTCTGAAGAGC
>JAFARV010000832.1 GCA_019245255.1 Acidobacteriaceae bacterium
GGGCGGTGCTCGCTACCAACGGTGAACCTCGCCCCGGACTCCGAAAACTGATGGCCACAATGGCGTCCATAACTGCTCAGCCCCTATCCAGCTATTCAGACCAGTGGCACACGTTGCCGCAGACGCTCGCTTCGATTCCTGCAACGAAACCTGCTCCCAGTGCGCCGCCCGGCATGGTGCACATTCCAGGCGCTGATTATGTGTTCAAAGTGGAGGGCATCGAAATCGAGGGCATGGACTCCGTCGGCGTCGATGTTCAATACCCTTGGGAAGACACGCCCCGGCGCTTTCATGAGCACCGCATGCACATAAAGCAGTTCTGGATGGACAAGTATCCGGTCACCAATGCGGACTTTAAGAAATTCGTTGATGCAACGCACTATCGTCCCGCCGACGATCTGAATTTCCTCCGCGACTGGAGGAACGGAAGGTTTCCCGAAGGCTGGGCGAATAAACCCGTAACCTGGGTCTCGCTCGAAGATGCTCGAGCCTACGCAGCCTGGGCCGGAAAACGGCTTCCACATGAATGGGAGTGGCAGTTCGCTGCTCAGGGCGATGACGGCCGCACCTACCCTTGGGGTAACGAGTGGCAGCCCTCGGCTGTTCCGGTCCCCGATAAGGGACGTACGCTTCGAGGGCCGGACGACGTCGATGCGCATCCCGCGGGTGTGAGCCCTTTCGGCGTCGTGGACCTCGTCGGAAACGTGTGGCAATGGACAGACGAATACCTCGACGACCATACCCGTGCAGCTATCCTTCGAGGTGGAAGTTACTATCAGCCGCAGGGCTCCATCTGGTATTTCCCCCAGGCGTATCGAAACACCGACCATGGCAAGCTCCTTCTGATGGCACCGAGCTATGACCGGGCCGCAACCCTGGGTTTCCGCTGCGTGCAAGATGCCGAATAGGCTAAACAGGGCAGATTCGCGCTCCGGGGACTCCGAAAGCGCTAAACTGGGAGTACGGGCCACCAGCACTCCCCGTAGATATTTCTATTGACGGCACCACTATATATAGTGCATTCTGTCCAAGGCGGCACTATTTAAGCGTACCGTTCACCTCCCCGGAAAGGCCACTATGGGACAGCTCAGCGTTCCTACTCAACTCGCGACGAAAACGAAGCAATCCCTCCGATCTCTCAAACCCGAAGAGCGCGCCGGCGTCGAATTCCCGCGCTACTTCACATCCAGGCTGCAGCCGGGCGTTACCCCGTACGATCAGGTGAACTGGGAGCTTCGAACCGCCACCATCGGCAACGATAAAGGCTCCATCATCTTTGAACAACACGGAGTGGAGACGCCGGCCGACTGGTCGCAAACGGCCACGAACATCGTCGCCAGCAAATATTTCCACGGACGCATGGGCTCTCCCGAGCGCGAAGCAAGCGTCGCCCAATTGGTGCATCGTGTAGTCGACACCATCGCGAATTGGGGCATTAAAGGCAAGTATCTGAAGACCGCTGTGGACGGCGAGAACTTCCGCAATGAGCTCGCTCACCTGATGCTCACTCAGAAGGCGTGCTTCAACTCGCCGGTTTGGTTCAATGTCGGCGTCGAGGAGGCGCGAGGCTACGGTTTCTATTTCGACGAGACCGATCAGGTAGTCCGCAAGCTCATGTCCGGTGACAACCGTCCGCAGTGCTCGGCATGTTTCATCAACTCCGTGACGGACTCGCTTGAATCTATCCTCGATCTGGCGAAGACCGAGGGCATGCTGTTCAAGTGGGGATCCGGCACCGGGACCAATCTGTCGCCGATCCGTGAGGAGGACGCGCTGCTGTGGGGTGGCGGCCGCGCCTCAGGCCCGCTGAGTTTCATGAAGGGCTTCGATGCATTCGCAGGCGTCATCAAATCGGGCGGGAAAACTCGACGGGCGGCGAAGATGGTCATCCTCAATGCCGATCATCCCGATGTCCATCAGTTCATCTGGTGCAAGGCTAAAGAGGAAAAGAAGGCGCACACTCTCGTCGACGCTGGTTACGACTCATCGCTCGACGGCGAAGCTTACGGCTCTGTCTTTTTCCAGAACGCAAACAACTCGGTGCGCGCAAGCGACGAATTCATGCAGGCGGTTATTGGCGATACCGACTGGTGGACGCGTAGTGTCGTGAGCGGGCAGCCTGTGAAGCGCTACAAAGCTCGCGAACTGATGCGGCAGATCGCTGAAGCAACTCATCAATGCGGAGATCCGGGCATGCAGTTCGATTCGACCATCAACCGCTGGCACACATCGAAGGCGACAGCACGCATAAATGCCTCAAACCCGTGTAGCGAATACATGTTTCTCGACGATTCGGCCTGCAATCTCGCTTCGTTGAACCTGATGAAGTTTGTTGGCGCAGATGGCGCTTTCGATGTCGAAGCGTTCCGGCATGCCGTCGACACTGTGATTCTGGCGCAGGAAATCATCGTCGATAACGCGAGCTATCCAACCGAGAAGATCGCAAAGAACTCTCACGATTTCCGACCGCTGGGGCTCGGATACGCAAATCTGGGTGCGTTACTGATGTCCATCGGTCTGCCTTACGACAGTGAGGAGGGCCGTGCTTTTGCCGCCGCAATTACAGCCGTTATGTGTGGCCAGGCATATCTCACCAGCGCTCGCATAGCTGAGGCCGTGGGTCCGTGTCCAGGTTATCCGGAGAACGAAGACTCCTTCCTCGAAGTCATCCGGATGCATTGGAACGCTGTAAATGGTATCGACAGCCGCCGCGTTCCTGCGGAGCTGTTCCGGGCAGCTGAGGAATGCTGGGGCAGCGCATATGAAGCCGGCTCGCAAAGCGGATTTCGTAACGCTCAAGTGACGGTCCTCGCGCCTACTGGCACCATCGGCTTCATGATGGACTGCGACACAACGGGGATTGAGCCCGATCTCGCGCTCGTCAAATACAAGAAGCTGGTCGGCGGCGGCGTAATCAAGATCGTGAACAACACCGTGCCACAAGCCCTCATCCGGCTCGGCTACACGCCGGAGCAGACCG
>JAFARV010000850.1 GCA_019245255.1 Acidobacteriaceae bacterium
ATTATCTTCGCCCGCGTCATCCAGTCTGTGCGTTCGGCATGAATCAGATGGCCGACAACATCGAACGCATTCCAGGTGTTCTCGCCTTCATTTCGAAACGTCCACTCTTCCGGCAGATCACGCAGCAGCGCATCGAGGGCAGCGGGCGTACGAGCCAGAAGAGCAACGGTGTGCTCTAAATCTTGTTCCATGCTGCCTATTTTCGTATTTCTTCCGGCAATGTGACAGGTTTCTGCGGCGCGAACAGTGTGAACGTGAAGATATCCGTGGCCGATGCGATACTTACGTACTGCTTTCCATCGACAGAAAACGTCATAGGAGAAGCGGTAAGTAACTGTCCCATGCTGTAGTGCCAGAGGTCGTGGCCGGTCTCGCTATCGACTGCAATCAGATGTCCCTGCGTATCGCCGAAGAAAACCAGTCCACCTGCAGTGGCTACTGTACCCGACCACATATCTGAGAGGCCCGGCATCGGATATTGCCAGCGCCGTTCACCCGTGAGCGGATCGATGGCGCGCAGGAAAAACCTGCCGGGTTCACCGGGAACCGGGCCGCCGCCTCCTGCCATCAAATCGTGCATGGGTTCAGGATTGCGCATCGTGCTTACATATAAGTCGCATTGCTCGAGGGTGGGCACAAAAAGCAGCTTGAGCTTCGGATCCCACGATGGCGACATCCAGTTCGAAGCGCCGCGCGTAGAAGGACAAACCTTTCGCCCATTGAGCGTGGGATCCATGTCGGGGACCTCGATCGGATGCCCGTCCTTGTCGATACCCTTGGCCCAATCCAGCAGGTCCACAAACGGGCGGGCGCACAGATACTGTCCCGTTTCCCGGTCCAAGAGATAAAAGAAGCCGTTTCGATTCGGGTGCAAGAGCAGTTTCCGCGTCCTTCCTTCATATGGCAGGTCGACGAGCACGGGGATGGATTGGGCATCCCAATCGTGAGTGTCATGCGGCGTGAATTGGAAATACCAACGGAGCTTGCCTGTATCGGCATCGAGCGCAACAATTGAATCCGTGTATAGATTCGCGCCGCGCCTGCCGCCGCCATAGTAGTCGGGCCACGGATTTCCGGTAGACCAATAAGTCAGGTTTAGATCTGGATCATAGGTGCCTGTCATCCACGTGGCGCCACCGCCCCATTGTGGGTCAAATTCTCCCCAGGTCTCAGCGCCGGGTTCGCCTTTTGCGGGGACCGTGTAGAACTTCCAGAGTTCACGCCCATCGCTCGCTGCATAGGCCGATACAAATCCGCGCATGCCCGAATCGCCGCCAGAGACTCCAACCACAATACGGTCTTTCAGAGCGAGCGGTGCGAGCGAAGCAAAGTAACCTTCTTTGACATCAGCATATTGCCGGTGCCACAAAACGCCACCGGTCGTATGATTCAGAGCGGCCAGATAGCCGTCGGAAGTTACAAAATAAACTGCGTTGCCGAGGATCGCGACTCCGCGATTGGGGTCTTCACGTGACGCCTGCTCATCTTCATATGTCCATATCAACTTACCGGTCCGCGCATCGAGCGCCTGCACCTCATTACTGTTTGTGACATACATCACTCCGTCATAGACGATGGGAGTCGTCTCCAGCCGGCGGGCACGCAACACGTGATGAGTCCAAACAGGAACAAGACTACCAACATTCTGACGGTTAATCTGTGTGAGCGGGCTGTAGCGCTGCGCCGAGTAATCCCCGTGATAAGTGAGCCAGTTACTCGAGGGGCTTTCAATGATACTTTTGTAAGTGACCTGCGCGCGCGCACACAATGCCGCGAAAAGAGTTAAGATTACAACCCTCATCTACTCTATGTCCTGCCGGCGGCGCCGACCCCGCTCGGCAGCGCCAGGAGGCCTGACCACCTGCTGCGCGAGAAATGCAATTACATCATCGATGCCGCCGGGGACCAGTGATTTGGCGATATCAGCCGGCATGAGAGACTGCTTGTTCCAGGTGATCGTGGCAACGTTCGCTTTGTCGAGCAGATGCAACTCACCCTTGCGGTCAAGGATGTCAATCGAGTAATTAGAATAATTCTTAGCTACGCCTTCGATCTCAGTCCCATCCTTCAGCTTTATGCTGACGGTCTCAAAGCCGGGTGTAATCTCCGCGCTGGGGTGTTCCATGCTTTCGCGCAACTCACTAACAGTAAGTGTCGCGCCGGCGTCGGTCAGATCGGGTCCTATGAGTCCTCCATGACCGCGGATACTATGACATGTCGAGCAGTGCCCGTCACCATAGAAGAGCGTCTTCCCATTCTCCGGGTTTCCGGTGATCACAGCTTGTGACGCGGGGCTATTCAGGCTGCGGACAAAGGATACAAGTTCCCAGGTTTGCTGGTCCGGCATTTGGGACGGCGGCATGCTTGTTCCCGGGATGCCGCGACGGAGAATGTCAAAGATCTGCTCGTCAGTAAGACGATACAGATCGCGATTCCGGACGAGTTTCGGCCCTCGTCCCCCTTCTGCATTCGCCCCGTGACAAGCGGCGCATCCCTCTTTGAAGCGCTTGGCGCCGGCCTCAATTGCAGGTTTCTGCCCGGCAAGTGGATTTTTCTTTTCCGAACCGCTGCGCATCTCTTGCCCGCTACAGAGTGCCGCGGCGAGCGCCGTCACAGCGGCAAACAACCTCGTCATCACTGATTAATCACAGTACCGTCTTGACGCCGGACTACGCCCCATCCACCATTAAAGTACTTGCGCGCTCCCTTTTCCGATCCGAACGGATACTTCGCTGCCGCCTTCTCATTCACTTCGACACCCCATCCGGGTTTTTCGTTCGCGTAAACATACCCGTCCTTAACGATCGGGTAGCCCTCGAACACTTCGTGAATGGCGTCATTAGGAAACGTCCATTCCTGGA
>JAFARV010000869.1 GCA_019245255.1 Acidobacteriaceae bacterium
CTTCGGCGCGACCATTCCGTCATGGTTACCCGCGATCGCGAAGATCGGTGCCGGGTAATCGCGATACGGATCATAAAACTGATCGTAATAATATTCCGCCTCGCCAAAACTGTAAACAACGTCACCCAAGTGATACAGAAACGAAGGCACCTGGCGAGGGTCGGTATCGGTATAGTCGGCGACCATCTTATCCGCAACTCTGCCCTCATCTCTGGGGCCCTTGGTATTACCCGTGTCTCCCAGGGCGTGAAAAACAATCTGTCCAGCATTTTCAATTTCCTGAACAATCGCAGCCCCCTTGCTTCCCAGAGCGTCCGCGAGCTTCAGAATCGGTTCGGCGGCGCCGGCAATTACCGGAAATGGCCGGGGTTTGAGCGTGCCTTTTTCGCTGTCGAGAATCTTGTACGCCTCTTTATCTGAACCGTGCTTAACTGTGAACTTAGTCGGATCCGGCGTCGGCGAGGGCTCACCAAACTGCGGCCCCTTTGTTGGATGCGGTTTATCGTTGCCCGGTGGGGGCGGATCGACGGGCGGTTGGGACGGATGTTTAGGCCTCGGACTCATTACTGCTCCTTTTCTATCGCCCGTGGTTACCGATGCGGACCGACGGACCAAGGCAGTATACGGGTTGTGGACCACGCTTGCAATACACAATCGGCACACCTGCCTTTCATAAATCCGTAATCCAATTGTCATTAAGTTGGAGTCTGGGTGGCAGAGGCTTTAGCCTGTGAGCTGGTAAATAAGGCTCGCAGTCTGTGAGCTGGTCATCTGGGCTTTTGCCCGTAAGAATCAGCCAATTAAGAAAGGGGAAAACAATCAGTGAAAAATGTCGTGATGCTTGCGGCCTTGGGCGCCGCATTCGCATCGGGTGCAGGAGCACAGGGTGGGCACGTCCAGTGGACCAGGAACGGAGCTCCGACGGAAGCCTATATCACGGGCGGTCCGTGGACGCTCGAGCAATCGGGTGCAGCAGTTGGACTCAAATCGGCCGGATACTGTGACTCGAGTGGGAACCAGGTCGGAAATCCCGGCACAGAAAGGATGCAGCCTTACTACTTCCCTTTCATCACCGGTTCCGGGAACCATTTACAGGGGTACTTCGACTGGCGCCCAAAGGATACCGACGAAGGCGTAGTTGCCGCGTCGTCTGACGATGCTGGTCATACCTGGCAGTTTCAGCAGAAGGTGCTCGAACTCAGAACTACTTGCCCGAACCAGGTGCAGAAGGATCCCGACGGCGACAAGGACAACGGCCCGGATCCCAATAACAGCGATAACGGCGACGATGATGGGCAGGGCCACCAATTCGTAATGACCGTTGCCGGGCACACTTATCTGTACACTCTCGATCGCGCAAATGGACATATCGATGTCGACGATCTCTACATGCACGAGCTCCATCCTGAGTCCGGCCTTCCACTCGCCGGGGCTCCGGCCATGAACGATGGGCCGACTGATGAAACCAGTAGCCAGAAGGAAATTCCCACGCATACGGTCGGCCTGCTCAACCCCGATGGGATTCTCGGCATAGTCCCGGGAAGGTCGCCGCTGACGATTATTTATGAACAGAAGATTCTGAACGGCGATAACACCGGACCTACCGCGTTGCCGAAGGCTCAACAATGCACCAGCGCGTGGTCAAATTATTACGCCACAAATCCGTTTGGGACCAGCACAAATGACGACATCACGTACTTACGGCTGGCCGAGACCACCGACGGCATCCACTTCACCGATATCGGAATATTGCAAGGCTTGAACGATCCCACTGACATAACCGCGACCGGCACTCGTTGGCTCGCCACCGCGGGTACGATTCTCCGCTTGTCTGGCGTCAAATATGGGCTCTTCTTTTCAGGCGGAGGATGTGTCGATGGAGATTCTGACGCGTTCCACTATATCGGTTACGCGGAGTCGCGCGACCTTCTTCATTGGAAGGTGGTAAATGGAATCAACAATCCCATTGTCTCCGTTGCGCAGTTTACTCTAGCTGTTAACTCGAGCGGCATTCCGGCAGCTACGGGTGAAACCTCGACTAACATCACAGTTCCTGCCAACACTCCGGTCGCGGGGCCCGCGATGGGGTGGTTTGCGGGGCGTGTGTACGCACCAAGCGGCACCATCTTCAACAATGACACGCTCACGGTCATCTTCGCCGGATATCACACGCCCAAGCCCAAGAACGGTCTCGGCGACTACCGTACGATTGGGCGAGTCAGCCTGAACTCGTCGAAGCCTCTCCAGAGCCAGGACATTTCCGTCGCCGATCAGTAACCCTTATCGGCAAGCCATGACCGCAGCACGCTGCCGCACCCGATTCGGCTGCGGCAGCGTTGGTTCTCGTCCAACCAGTTTTCCGCGACTTTAGCAACGCGGCGCAACCTTGGGCCTATGCAACTCGCGCTATGGGTGCCCCTCAGCGCTTCGCGTCATAATAAAGCCTTACCATGATCCGCCTGAAGGTGCCGCTGCTCGCTGCAGCCCTGCTGGTCCCGGCGAGTCTCAGCTTCTCGCAAACCGCAGCAGAGGTGGCCGACCAACTGCACCATCTCTCGGTGAATACCACAGAGACCTACCACGTTCGCGACGTGCACTTGCGTCGCGGCGACGTCAGCGTCTACCTCAACGAAGGCGTAATCTCGTTCGCGAGCGCCGTCAGCGGGCGCGTAATCGCGGCCATCTTTACCACCAAAGGCGTCGACGCGGGCGACGCGGAAATTATCATCCTCCCACCCCAGGCTGCCGAGCGCGCGTCTCTCGCTTCGTTCGCCAAAACTCCAAATGTTGATGAGCATTTCACGTCGGCCGTATTTTATTTCTCCGACAATACGCGGGACGACATTCTGAAGCAGGTCGCCGACCCGGAGGCGAGCAGGGACCCTCAAACCGGCACACAGATTGCGCCCGCAATGGACCCTGTCCTGCAAGGCGCCTCCTCGCAGATCAGCACCCGGCTGTTGCGCGCTCTCTTGAGCAGTGAGCAGTCGCAGGAGGGCTTCTTCCTCGGTATCGTTCTGGGCCGGCGTCTCGGTCAATTCGATTTTTTGTACGAGCCGTCCGCGTTCGAGCCCCTCATAGTGGGCGCTGTCGCGACGCAGAACAGTGTTCCCCGTTTTCAACTCTGGTCCGCCTATCGCCCGCGCAATGCCGAGCCATACACTGCGCCTCCCCCGGCCATCAGCAATTACAAAATCAACGCGCAAATCGCGGACGATCTATCGCTCTCGGCGATCGGTGCTTTCGATTGGGTTGCCGGTCCTGAGAGCGGGCGCGTGGTCTCGCTCAGCCTCTCGCGCCGCTTGAGGGTCGCCTCCGCAGAAATCGACGGCAGTCCCGCCGAGGTCTTCCAGGCCTATTCGCCGGATTTCTCGGGCGTTGACGCCGACGAAGAATTTCTCGTGATCGCCAAAGAACCATTCAAGCCCGGCAAGCACTACAGAATTTCCGTGCAATACAGCGGTTTAGTGATCCGCCAGGTCAGCCCGCAATCCTATTTTGTGAGCGAACGCAATGTCTGGTATCCGCACACCACACCCATGCTGACCACGTTCGACCTGACGTTTCGCTGCCCGGCGCGGCTGCAATTAGTCGCAACCGGTGAGCCACTCAGCGATGAAGTTAAAGACGGCATCAGAACAGTGCACCGTCGCACGGAAACGCCGGAGCAGATTGCCGGATTCAATCTTGGTCAATACGACTCACTTGCGGTCAGTTCCGGTCCTTACCGTATTGAGTGTTACGCGGACAAATCCGCCGCCGCAGACATGAACGGCATCCCGCAGCAATGCAAGGGTATCGTCGAAAACTACAGCCGTGAGTGGGTCCAGCTCCCGATTCACACCCTCGCGGTCACTCCCATTCCCGGCTACTTCGGGCAGGGCTTCCCGGGTTTGATTTACCTTTCCACTACCGCCTATTTACCGCAGCAGCAACGCCCCTTGGAAACACGCGGAATGCGGGGCGATACTTTCTTTTCAGACATCCTATTGCCTCACGAGATTGCGCACCAGTGGTGGGGCAACCTGGTCACGGCCGCGAGCTACCGGGCCGACTGGATGATGGAATCCATGGCAAACTACTCGGCGCTTCAGCTGATGGAACGGGGAAAGGGGCCAGCGGCCCTTGCTCCGGTACTTGACGCCTTCAGCAAAGACTTGAACGAGGAGATTGACGGGAGGCCTGTTGAATCGTTTGGACCGGTCGACTTCGGTGTTCGCCTGCTCGGCACGGCAGATGAACGCGTCTGGCATGCGATTGTGTACGAGAAAGGTACCTGGATTCTTCACATGTTGCACGAGCGCATGGGCGACGACCGCTTTCGTAGTATGCAGGCAAGCATCCTGCGCCAGTACGCCGGTAAGCCCATCACAAACGAGCAGTTCCGGATTGCCGCTAGCGCATTCCTGCCTGAGGGCCAACCAGACAAAGATCTGACTGGCTTCTTTGAAACGTGGGTCTACGGCACCGGCGTGCCGGCAATTCATCCGAACCGGGGGGGCTCAGAGTTGGAAGTCAGCGGCGTTGACGAGGCGTTTACGGCAGACCTGCCGCTACGATGCAAGTCAAAGGCCGGGGCCGAAGTAACCCGATGGCTCCGCATCGTCTCGGGCTCGAATCCGATTCCTGCCTCTCGCGAAACCGGCGCATGCCAGCTACCGCTTCCGTCCGAGTACCTGTACCGGCTCCAATAATGCCAGCGAGTAAACTTTTCGATTGTTGCCCCGTTATAAAAGACAGATATGATCGGGGTCATTACGGACTATCTGAAAGGGGAAGTCCGCACGGCCACAACGGTTAGCGATTTCGGGGCCTGGATGGCATCCGAGCAGAGGCGCGTTTTCCTGCTCTGCAGGCGTCTGCTGCAGGACCCGGACGAAGCCGACTCCGCCACCCAGGACGTATTTTTGAAGGCGTACAAGGCGCTTGCGAAAAGCAGTGCAGCAGCCCGGGACCTCGACAGTCCTGATAAGTGGGTGACGCGAATTGCCGTAAACACATGCCTCGACCGGCTCAGGTCTAAAGCCTGGAAGATGTGGCAGCGGCGCCCGGGGGCTGAAGATGAAGAGTTGATTCTAGAGATGACGCCGGGCACGGCACCGGACCCCGAACGGCAGCTGTTTGCCAGGGAAATCCAGCAAAGACTGGAGACGGCGTTGGGCAAGTTATCTGAGCGCCAGAGGGTGGTATTCTCGCTTCGTCACTATGAATCGATGCCGCTCGATGAGATCGCAACCGTGCTTAAACTGGATTTGGGTACAGTTAAGGCGCATTTATTTCGAGCGGTGAGTAAATTGCGTGAAGAATTGAGGGATTTATACATTGCACGCGGAGGAGGCGTGCGGAGGGAAGCATGAACATCGAGTCCAAACTGTCAGGGCATTGGACTGATGACGATTTGATCGCGTATCTGTACGGTGTCGGGCCCGAAAACGATCATCTGTCCACGTGTGCCCAGTGCGAGCAGCGGCTGGCGGCGATTCAGGCTGAGCGTCGCTTGGTGGAGACCGAGTACCCGTCCGGCGAGGAGGTCAGTTTCGATTTCCTGGCGGGGCAGCGGCGCAAAATCTACGCGCGCATCGAGCAGCCCGCTCACTGGTGGTCGGGTATTGCCGTGCGGCGGTGGGCACCCACTGCCGCGGCGTTCGTTGTTTTGGCTGGTGGGCTCGCAGTAGTCGACCAAACGCACAGAGCTGCAATCGCCCAGCGGCAGGCCGAGATGGCAAGAGTCTCGGATGCAGAACTGGCCGCTGAGGTGAGTCAGATTGCCGATTCGTCCGAGCCTCCAGCAACCGCGCCGCTCCAAGCACTGTTCGAGGACTGATGCGAACCGGGATCTGGATCCGCCAGGCGCTTTTGTGCTTGGCTTTAGCGCTGCCTGTAGCTGCGCAAAACGAAAC
>JAFARV010000140.1 GCA_019245255.1 Acidobacteriaceae bacterium
CGTTAATATAGAAGCCGGTAAAGTCGGCGCAGGAAGGAACCGGGTTCTGAGGAGTCGAGTTCGGAGCGTCGCCTTGGCAGTTAGGGCTCCAGCCGTCCTCGTTGTCGAACATGATGCCCGCGCCCGTCAGCCCACTCCTATCCAACAACAGGGCGGAGTTTACTGGCCTTGCGAGTGGTCCTTGATTGATATTCGCGTTACTCGCGTTGTCCGCGTAGATGATGTTGTTTATGACAGACATGCACATGCTGATGAGGCCAGGAGGATTTTGGAATCCGGGCGGGCTGCAGTAGACTTTTGACAGCGTCGCCGGAGGATTGTTTAAGTTAACGGGCTGCAGGGACGTGCCGGTCATTCCACCGCCCAGAATCAGATTCATATCGGTGTTGTTCCAGAATGTGTTGGATTGAATCGATGAAGTGCCGGCAACACGCGTGACTGCCAGGCCGTCGCTTCGCAGCGAGTTACCCGAGGCGTCAACGCCGGGCTGCCCGTTGTCGTGGATAGCACAGCCTGTAATTGACAGGTACTGATTGCCGTCCATGACTCGGATGGAGGCAACTCTCGAGTGCGAGGAGTCGACACCCTCGACCACGCAATTGATGCAATTCTGGACCAGCACGTTCACGTTATTGCTCTGGTCGCCGCTGTAGAAGGGATGATCCAGTCCATTGATGGCCAAGTGCTCAATTGTTACGTTTGTGCCTGACATGCTGATAACCGGCCCCATATACTGGCCCTCACCTGGCACATCGGCCCAATCTCGATACAACGTCACGTTGCCGCCGAGAACGTTATTCGTTGACGATAGAATCGTGTTACTCGGAATCTGGAGAGTCTTCGTCAAATAATAGGAACCCGGGGTTAAAAAGACCGTGCACGGAGCTGTCGAACTACCTTCCGATGCGCATAGCTGAAGGGCGTTATAGATGTCCGTCCAATCCGGGCTCATTCCGTTTTGAGCTGCGAATGAAGGAATACCGGCGCATACCAAACCACTGAAATTGCGGCAGCCCAATATGGACGGGACCGTGGTCGACGGCGAAACGGTGACTGAGGGTCTCGTCTGGGCGCCCGCATGCGCCCCACAGAAACTACAGACCAGCGGCAATATGATCGAGATGCGCCGAAGCGCGTCATCCAAATGTGATATATAGATCCTTCTCTTCATACGAATCTCCCAATTTGATTCCGGAAAGCTTTCTCTCTCCGATCGCCCGGTGTTTTCAATCGAGCGACACTGCGCTAATTGCGTTTTCGAGACCAGACGGCCACTCATTGATTCGGAAAGACTTAGCGCAAGCACAGGACATCAGGGTTCAAATTTCTCCTCAGAGTGGATAACGCGAAGCAAGTTTGATAGGGGGGATCAAACTCGACGCACGATCGCGTGAGTCCGTGGCATCAGAATCATTCTGGGTTATCTACAAGAATTTAGATTGGGATACACGGACTGTTGCCCCTTACCGGGGCAACAATCCGCGAATGGTAAGTGGAGGGCCACGCCGTGTGACCCCTCGGTAGTGCGTCGGGCAGCAGGGTTGTTTAATTATGGGCAGGGAAGGCGGCCGCACCAAGGAATTCTGACTAATTCCACGCTCACCGTTGATCCGACGGGCACCCAGGCACCGGCACCTGGTGTCTGAGTGACAACAAGGTTACCGCTGTCGTTCGCCTTCAGCAGAAGCCCCGCGGCTTGAGCTGCTTCCTCTGCTTCGGTAATGTTGTCGCCAACCAGATCAGGGACCCTTACAAAGCCAGCAGGCTCAGCGACAGCGGTCCCGGCTAACACGTTGGCGCCCCCATTAGTAACATCCACCAGATTGAACATCTGCTTGTCGGCGTCTACCTGGATGTCGAAGTTCCATCCGCAGCCGGATCCGCAACTGAGGGCTGCGGTGCCGCTACCGTCGCCGTTCAACGAGGTAATCGTAAACGTCTGAGTGCTGGTACTCGGACTGGGGCTGCAGCCACTTTCCGCAGTGAGAGTGCCCGTACCAGTGACGGTGCCCGTGGCCGCGTCGTTATGCAGAGTGCCGCTGAAAAGCATAGAGGACCGGCCGCATCCAGTGTTTCCGACAAGTGTAATTTGCCATGGCCGGGCCAATTCATCGGCAGTGATTGCCGGCGCGCCTTCGGCCACGGCGACTGCGGTCCCGGCTAATACGTTGGCGCTACCATTAGTAACGTCCACCAGATTAAACGTCTGCTTATTGGCGTCTACCTGGATATCGAAGTTCCATCCGCAGCCCGATCCGCAACTGAGAGCTGCGGTGCCGCTACCGTCGGCGTTTAACGAGGTAATCGTAAACGTCTGAGTACTGCTACTCGGACTCGGGTTGCAGCCACTGGACCCCGTGAGAGTGCCCGTACCCGTGCCGTTCGCATTCAGATTGCCTGTGAACAGGAGTGACGATTGGCCGCATCCAGTGTTTCCGACAAGTGTAATTTGCCATCGCCCGGCTAACTGATCGACAGTGATCGGCGGAGTGCCTTCGGCAATGCGGACGGCGGTCCCGGCTAATACATTGCCGCTACCGTTAGTAACATCCACCAGATTAAACATCTGCCTATCGCCCTTTACCTGAATGTCGAAGTTCCACCCGCAGCCCGATCCACAACTGAGGGCGGCCTTGCCGGCGCCGATAGCGTTCAACGAGGTAATCGTAAACGTCTGGGTGCTGCTAGTCGGAAACGGGCGACAGCCACTCGACCCAGTGAGAGTGCCCGTACCCGTGCCGCTGGGATTCAGATTGCCTGTGAACAGGAGTGACGATTGGCCGCAGCCGGTGTTTCCGACAATGGTGATCTGCCACTGCCCGGCTAATTGTTCAATTGTGAATGCCGGCTGCGGAGGAAGCGCTTCCGCTTGCCATAGCGTGGTTAGTGCCATCGCCAGCGCCGGTATAACTGCGATTCGGGCTGACTTGTGACATATGTTCATGTTGTTCTCCTTGCTTGAGAGCATTTATGTCTGCTCTTACAAACCGGCGGAAAACAGAAGAAAGGCGGCTCAAGTTTCTTTGCCCAGCAGTGGTTTTTAGATGCGTGGCGAAGAGACTGTAGGATGTGCCACGGTGCCCAAAGTGGCTGGGGGGCAGCAGTCAATCTGTGCAATGTTTTATGCGTTTAAACGGCGGTAGAGCCAGGCTCTGGCCGCTACCCAATCGCGTTTGACTGTTGCGGGAGATAAACCTAGAGCGCTTGCCGTCTCCTCAACCGTAAGCCCGCCAAAGAACCGCAATTCAACCACGCGGACGAGTCCGGGATCTAACTCTTCCAGTTCCCTAAGCATCCGATCGATTACGATGACATCCAGGCGACTTCCTCCCACGATACCGAGCTCTGCCGTGGTGCTGAGCGTCACCGCGCGCCCGCCCCGCTTCAGTGCATTCCGCTCCCGGGCCTGATCAACAAGTATGCGCCTCATCACTTGAGTTGCCACGGCGAAAAATTGCACACGAGTATTTGAGTCGGCATTCTCCCAGGCGACCAATCGCAGATATGCTTCGTTGACTAACGCGGCGCTTTCCAGCGTGCAATCGCTGTGCTCCCGGTTGAGATGGTAGCGGGCGATCTTGCGCAGTTCAGAGTATACGAGCGGGGTAAGTCTTTTCAGAGCGGTAGCATCGCCTCCGCTCCACCGAAGTAGCAGCTCTGTTAATTGTTCTGGCACGTCAGTTGCTGTCTTGGATCCAGAAACGCCCTGTGGATCTCTTTGGGCCATTTCCGCGAGCGGGCTTGGCGAACCTTCTAACTACTGTAAACACCGTCAGCGTCCTGCCTCGCGCTTGCATCCATGAGGAATAAGCGGAAACTGCGAGAAAACGAGGTCAAAGAGCTAAAAGCCATACAGCGCGAACCCGGAGTTTTGGATTATAATTCTCTGAACTCAAGTTCAGGGCACGATTTTGCTACGCTTTACTAGCCCCGGGTCAGCATTTGAGGAGAGGAATGGACGCGCTGCGTTGGGGACAGGTCAAAGAGATTCTGGGTAACGCTCTACGACTTCGACGCGAAGATCGTTCTCGCTACCTCGAACAAGTTTGTTCGCATGATGCTGACCTGCGTCAAGAAGTTGAATCCTTGCTTGCAGCAGAGGAGGCCGCAACCAGCAGGTTTCTTCAAACCGTAGAATTTCACCATGATCCTCCGTTTTCCCCCGGCGCGCAGATAGGCGACTATGAAGTCGTCAGCTTTCTGGGCGCGGGCGCAATGGGACGGGTATATCGGGCACGGGACAAACGCCTGCACCGCGATGTCGCTTTGAAGATTCTGCCGGAAGATTGCTGTACAGATCCAGACCAGTTGAGGCGCTTTGAAAGGGAGGCCCGAACCGCCGCAGCTCTGAATCATCCCAACATCCTCACCGTCTTCTATACAG